>JAPLNJ010000615.1 GCA_026692885.1 Planctomycetota bacterium
CGGCCTGACGGACGCCACACGGGTGGTGATCGGCGACGCCCAGGGTCAGGCGACGATCGAAAACAACGACAAGGCGAATCTGAGCATCAACGACATCAGCGCAGGTGAAGGGGGTGTGTTTACGTTCACCATCACGTCAGACAAGGTGGCCAGCCAGGACCTGACGATCGTGGTGAATACGGCCAACGGGACGGCCACGCTGGTGGGCTTGGACTACACGCAACTGACGGACGTGGCGGCCACGATCACGGCGGGCTCGACCTCGACCACGGTGACGGTGACGGTCAACGACGACGCCATCGTGGAGAACAACGAGACGTTCGTGCTGAACCTGACGGACGCGAAGTTCAACGGCCTGACGGACGCCACACGGGTGGTGATCGGCGACGCCCAGGGTCAGGCGACGATCCAGAACGACGACACGGCTACCTTGACACTGGTGGCGACGGATGCGTCCAAGGTCGAAGGCACGGGCGGCGGGACCGCGCCCTTCACCTTCACCGTCACCCTGTCGGCGGACGTCCAGGGTGGCGTCGACGTGGCTTATACCACCGATGACGGCACGGGCACGGCAGCGGACAGCGACTATACGAACAACGACAGCACGCTGAGTTTTACGGGGACCTCGGGCGAGATAAAGACCATCACCGTACTGGTGAACCGGGACAGCCAAGTCGAGGCGGACGAGACCTTCACGGTGGTCTTGGGAACGGTCACGCCGGCGCAGGCTTCGGTTGCCGCGTTCCAGACCCAGGGCGGTCCAGCCACGGGCATGATCCTCAATGACGATGCCGCCGTGTTCTCGTTCGAAGCGAATCCCCAGGCCGCAGAAGGCAGCTCCGTACCGTTCAAGATCAGACTGTCGAATCCTGTGGATGTGGCCACCTCGGTCCTGGTGACCACGTACGACTCGACGGCCAAGGTCACCGATAGCGACTACGTGCCGTTGACGGACCACTTGGTAACTTTCGCCCTCGGCGTGACCGAAATGGCGATCAACATCCTGACAACGTCGGACAACAAGGTGGAGACGGACGAGCTGTTCAACCTCCAGATGGCTAACCTGGACAACGGCGGGCGGGACGTGACGATCTCGCCCGCCGATTTCGTCGTGGGCAAGATCATCAACGACGACAGTGCGGTCGTGACGATAACCGGTCTGGCGCCGTCGGAAGGCAACAGCGGCGTGATGGCGGCCCTGGGCTTGTTTGAGATCTCGCTGACCAACGCGGTGAAAGGGGCGATGACTGTCGACAAGCCCGTCACGGTCAAGATCTCTACGACATCCGGGACGGCCACACCCGGGACCGACTACACGGACCTCACCCTGCAGACGGTCACGTTTGCGCCAGGCGAGTCCACGAAGACGGTGCAGATTCAAGTCCTGGGCGACCTGACGGTAGAGGCGAACGAAACGCTCACCGGGACCATCAGCAATCTCAGCACCACGTATCCCACCGGGGTGACCATGTCCCCCACGACCGCTGTCACGAGCACGATCGCCAACGACGATGCGGCCACGCTCACGGTGTCGAACGTGACCCACGACGAAGGGCACGCAGGGTTGACCACGTACTCCTTTGACGTGACGCTGTCGCACCAGGTGCAAGGCGGGTTCCGCGTACCCGTCCAGACACAGGACGGCACGGCAAGTTGGTCCGAAGGGGACTATGATACCGCCAGTCAGTCGATCCTGTTTGCCGGTGCGAAAGATGAAGTGCAGACCTTCAGCGTGACCGTCCACGGCGACACCACCGTGGAAGCAAACGAGCGGTTCCAGGTGGTCCTGGGGACGCTGACCGGCATCGATTCCGTGGCGGCGGGAGCAATTGCTCGCAGCAACGGCACAGGTACGATCGCCAACGACGACGCCGCCACCCTGACCCTGGCGCCAATCGTCGCGCACCAAGTCGAAGGGACGGGCGAGGTGACCACAGCGTTCACCTTCCGGGTCACGCTGTCGGCGGCCGTGGAGGACGGTCTGAACGTGGCCTACACCACCGAAAACGGCACGGCGACGGTGGCGGACGGGGACTACGTGGACAACGACGGCGGGCTGCACTTCGACGGCACGGCGGGCGAGTCCTACATCATCACCGTGCTGGTGAACCAAGACAGCAAAGTGGAGGCGGACGAAACGTTCACCGTGGCCTTGGGTGCGGTGACGCCGCTGGGCGCGGGCGTGGACGCGGAAGACATCAGCGAGCTCGGCAGCCCGGCCACCGGGACGATTGTGAATGATGACACGGCGACGCTGACGATTGTGGCGCCGGCGATCACGGAATCCAACGCGGACCAGACGGTCTATTTCACGGTGACGTTGAACCAGGCGGTGCAGAGTGGGTTGCAGGTGGACTTCAGCCACGCCGCCGGGACGGCGAACGCGAGTGACTATCAGGTGACGACAGCCCGTCCGTTGACCTTCACGGGCGGCGCGGGCGAATCGCACACCATTGCGGTCATCGTCAAGGGCGATCAGGTGGTGGAAGATAATGAGACGTTCACGATCAGCTTGGGAGCCGTGACGCCCCTGGAGGCCGGAGTGCTGGCGGCCAATATCAGCACCAGCGGCAGCCCTGCGACCAGCACCATCGTGAACGACGACAAGGCCTTGTTCAGCATCAACAGCGTCAGCCAGAACGAAGGCCACAGCGGACTGACGCCGTTCACGTTTACCGTGACTCTGAGTCATCCCAGCCAGTGGCCGGTGACCGTGGATTATGCGACGGCTGAGGGCTCGGCCCACAATACGGCCGTCTTGGACCACGACTACAACTCGGTGAGCGGGACGCTGACGTTCCTGCCCGGTGGATCGCTGACGCAGACCATCACGGTCAATGTCGAGGGCGACACCACAGTGGAAAACGACGAGGACTTCACGCTGACCTTGTCCAACCCGTTGTATCACGGTGCATCTGACACCAGCCGGGCTGACCTGGCCCCGGCGTACATCGGCACGGGGACGATCGCGAACGACGACACGGCGACGCTGGCGATTACCAGCCCGAGCATTACGGAAGGCAACAGCGGCACGACGACGCTGACGTTCCATGTCTCGGTGGACCTGGCGGTGGAAGGCGGCTTCACCGTGGCCTTCCACAGTGCTGGTGTGACCGCCACGGCGGGGAGCGACTATACGGTGAGCACGGGCAGCCCGCTGACGTTTGCCGGAACGGCCGGCGAGACGCGGACTGTTGCGGTTACGATCTACGGCGACCAGACCGTCGAAGCCGACGAGCGGTTCACCATCACGCTGGGGACGGTGACACCGGTGGCGCCGGTGCTAGCCGCGGCCATCGGCACGGGCGCCATCGGCACGGGCACGATCACCAATGATGACGTTGCCGAGTTCACCGTCGAGCGGAACATCAACGTCGCCGAGAGTAGCATCGCCACGTTTACGATTCTCTTGTCGAATCCGATCGATGTCGCGACGTCGGTCACGGCCAGCACGCGGGACGGGACGGCCAAGACGGCGGACAACGACTACACGGCCGTGTTGGGACGACTCCTGACGTTTGCGGCCGGCCAGATCTCCACGACGATCGATGTCCAGACCACGACCGACAGCAAGGTGGAATTGGACGAGACGTTCGACGTATTCCTGAGCGATTTGAATGCTGGCGGACGGTCGGTCACCATTAAGCCGGACAGGGACTTTGCGACGGCCAAGATTCTGAACGACGACGTGGCAGTGGTCGCGATTGACAGCGTCACCCAGAACGAAAATACGGGTGCCATGGTGTTCACCGTGAGTCTGTCTCACCCCGTGGATGTGCCCGTCAGTGTCACCGCAACCACGACGAACGCCACGGCCGCCACGGCCGACAGCGACTAGACGGCGAACAGCCAGGTATTGACGTTTGCGGCCGGCGAGGTGACCAAGACCTTCACAGTCCAAGTCACCGCGGACGACAACGCAGCGTCAGCATCTCTAGCACCCCAGGCACCGGCACGATCGAAAACGACGACCAGGCGGAATTCAGCATCGACAGCATCGCTCACAACGAAAATACGGGTGCCATGATGTTCACCGTGAGTCTGTCTCACCCCGTGGATGTGCCCGTCAGCCTCACCGCAACCACGGCGAACGGCACGGCCATGACGGCCGACAGCGACTACACGGCGAACAGCCAGGTATTGACGTTTGCGGCCGGCGAGGTGACCAAGACCTTCACGGTCCAAGTTACCGCGGACGACAAGGTGGAAGACAACGAGACCTTCTCGGTCCAACTCGGCAGCCTGAACGCGAATGGCCGCAACGTGGTCATCTCGCCGACGGCCAACACCGGGTCCGGCACGATTGTAAACGACGACCAGACGCTGTTCAGCATCGCCAGCGTCCGCAAGAATGAAGGCGACAGCGCGACGACGACGTTCACCTTCACGGTGACGCTCAGCCATCCCAGCGAGTCGTCCGTGTCGGTGGACTATGGAACCGCTGAAGGAACCGCCTTCAACTCCATCCCAACGGACCACGACTACAATTCGGCCAGCGGGACGTTGACGTTCTCGCCCGGTGGCCCGCTGACGCAGACCGTCACGGTCGCGGTCGCGGGCGATACCGCGGTGGAGACCGACGAGACGTTCACCGTGACCTTGTCTAATCCACGGTACGCGAGCGTCACCGACCTCCGCCGCGTGGATTTGGACGCGGCGGCTTTCGTCGGCACGGGCACGATCGTGAACGATGACACGGCCACGTTGGCGATCAACAGTCCGAGCATCACGGAAGGCAACAGCGGCACCCAGACCTTGACGTTCAACGTGACGGTGGACAAGGCGGTGGAAGGCGGCTTCACGGTGGCCTTCCGCAGTGCTGGCGTGACCGCCACGGTCGGGAGTGACTATCTGGTGAGTACCGTCACCCCGCTGACCTTCTCCGGAACCGTGGGCGAGTCGCACCCCATCCAGGTCACGATCTACGGCGATCAGCTAGTGGAAGGCGATGAGACGTTCACAATCACCCTCGGCGCGGTGAATCCGGCGTTGGCCGTCACTACCGGGGCGGTGGGCACGGGCACGATCCAGAACGACGACAGTGCGGAATTCGAGATGGTCGGGAACATGAGTGTCACGGAAGGGAACGCGGCCGTGTTCACCATCCTGCTGACGCACGCGGTGGACGTGGAAACCTCGGTGACCGTGACTACGGCAGACGATCATGGGGGGCTGGCCGACCACGACTATTTACCGCTGAGTGCCTACGTCGTGACGTTCCCGGCCGGTTCGACCTCTCAGGTATTCACAGTGCAGACCACCGCCGACAACAAGGTCGAGGCGGACGAAACGTTCATTGCGACGCTGGGCGACTTGAACAACGGCGGACGGGGCGTGACGATTCCCTCGGTTACCAATTTTGCGACCGGCCGGATTCTGAACGATGACAGTGCCGTCATCTCCATTGCCGGAGTCTCGCTGGCCGAGGGCAATAGCGGGGCGGCGCTGCGGAACCTGTTTGTGATCTCGCTCACCAACCCAGTCGACGTGGCGGTGACCGTCGAGTTCTCGACGCAAGACGGCGCGGCCACGGCACCGACGGATTACACGGCCCAGTCGTCGGTGCTGGTGACGATCCCCGCGAACACCATCTCGGTGACGCACTCCGTCGAAGTAATTGGCGACCTGAGCTTGGAGCCCGATGAAACCGTCCACGGTTCGATCGCGAATTTGCTCGCCGTCGGCCGGAATGTGTCGCTGGGAACCAGCACCGCAACGGCGACCATCCTGAATGATGACAACGCGCCCACGGTGACCAGCTTCGTGCGGCAGGTGCCCCAGGCGGCGCTGACGCATGGGAACAGCGTGACGTTCCGAGCGACGTTCAGCGAGGACGTGGTGCACGTGGACGTGGGCGACTTTGCCTGGAGCGGGACGGCGGCTGGGGACGGGAAGGTCGCCAACGTGAGTGTGGTCTCGGCGTCGGTGTACGACGTGACGGTGACGGGGCTGACCAGCAGCAACGGAACCGTGAATCTGAACTTGGTGGCCAGCCCGACGATCGACAACTTGTGGGGGATCGCCTTGACCAACGGCACGCCGACGGGTGCGGACGAGACGTACACGATCGACAACCTGGCGCCCACGGGGATTAGCGTCGTGCGGAAGAATCTGGCCGCGGAGGTGACCAACGCCACGACGGTGACGTTTCGCGTGACGTTCAGCGAGGATGTGCAGAACTTGGGCCTTAACGATTTGGCCTTCACCGGAGCTGCGGGATCTTACGCGACGGCCAGCGGCCTCACGCCGGTGACCGGTTCCTCGGTCTTCGATCTGACGGTGAACGTGCCCCTGTACGCGAACGGGCTGCTGACGCTCGTTCTGGCGCCGGGTGCGACCATTGACGACCGGGCGGGGAATGCGTTGTCGACGACCGGGTCGCCGCCGAATCCTTATCAGAGTTACACGATCGACCACACGACGACACCCGTCTATGTGAATGGCTCGTGGAGGAGCACGCCGCTGGGCGCTGCCCCGGCCGGAGAATCCACTCTGATCTTTGGCTACAACGCCTTCGCCGAGTTTCCCGATGCGCTCGGCCGCGTGGCTCGGCCCGGCACCATCCATGTCATGATGGTCGGCACGGCGGATAACGAGAGCCTCGACTTCGCGTCCGTGAACAGTGGCGATGAGGCTGTTGTGCATCGACTCGGCTGGGACGGGTCGTTCTTCGACGTGTTCTCCGATGTTATGGTGAATCTCTCCGCGGACGGCGCGGGCGGCAGCGACACGGTCACCCTCACCGACGAGACAGGCGGCGCGGTGGCTACGCTCAGCCCAGGCAGTGGTACCGTCACCGGTCTGGGCTACGCCGTCACCTTGCAGAACGTCGAGACCATCAACGCGATCGCCCTCAGCGGTGGCCAGGCGTTCCTGTACGACTCGGCGGGCGACGACACATTCGAGGCCCGGCCTGAAAGCGTGAGTCTGACGGGGGCCGGCTTCCACGACCACCTGACCGGTTTCACGCACACGTACGCCTATGCCCGAAACGGCGGAACGGACACCGCCCTGCTGTACGACTCAGCCGGCAACGACACGTTCCAGGCCGATGGAAATGCCAATGGGACGCGGCTGATGGGACCCGGCATTGACTTTTACGCCGAAGGCTTCGACCGCACCTAGGCCTATGCGCCCAGCGGCGGCAATGACGAGGCCAGGCTGTACGATTCGGCCGGCAACGACACGTTCCTGGCCGATGGAAATGCCAATGGGACGCGGCTGATGGGAGCCGGCATTGACTTTTACGCCGAGGGCTTCGACCGCACCTATGCCTATGCGACCAGCGGCGGCAATGACGAGGCCAGGCTGGTCGACTCGGCCGGCAACGACACGTTCCTGGCCGATGGAAACGCCAAGGGGGCGCGGCTGATGGGACCCGGCATCGACTTCTACGCCGAGGGCTTCGATCGCACCTATACTTATGCGAGCCACGGCGGCGACGACGAAGCCAGGATGAGCGACTCGACCGGTAAGGACACGTTCCTGACGGACGGCAATGCGAACGGGGCGAGGCTGGTTGGATCGGGTTTCGACTTCTATGTTGAGAGTTTCGATCGTACCTATGCTTATTCGAGCTACGGCGGCGACGACGAAGCCACGTTGAACGGTTCGGTTGGCAACGACACGTTCCTGGCCGATGGGGCCGGTAACGGGGGGCGGATGCAAGGATCCGGCAGCGACTTTTACGCCGAGGGCTTCAAACGCACCTACGCCTATGCCAGTAGCGGTGACGACGAGGCCAGGCTATACGATTCGGCGGGCGACGACACGTTCACGTGCGCTGTTCCGGGCACGCGGTTCCAGGGCGCGACGTTCGACTTCTACGCTGAGTCGTTCGATCGAGTCTTCGCCGCTGCCAGCCGGGGTGGTTTCGACCGGTCGTACCTGTACGACACGGCGGGAAACGATACACTCGTGGAACGGTCGAATTGGTACACGCTGACGGCGTCGACCGCCACAGCGCGCGGGGAGAACTTCGACTACGTGAAAGCCATCTCCAACCAGGGGGGAACCGACACGCTAGACATCAAGGCGGTCGACTACCTCTTCGAACAGGAAGGGCCGTGGGTGCCGGTGCCTTGAGCGAAACTCGGCCTGAGGATCTACGCAGGAACTCCACGGGACGGATTTGTAATTCTGTTCGAGCAACCGACGCATTGAACCTAACGGCCCGGCAGGCTACGATCATCAGCTGGTTTGTGATGCCCCGTAGCGCCCTCGCCCGCTAACCTTTCAGCCACAAGGAACCAGCCATGACCCGTCGCCCCGATCAACCCGTCTCGAATTCGCTGTCCTTTTCGCGTCGTGCGCTACTGCAAACCCTGGCCGGTGCGGCCGTGGCCGGAGCGGTCGCGCCGCTGGGTCGCCTGGCACAAGCCGCCGAACTTAAGGGCCGCATCCACCAATCGGTGTGCCTGTGGTGCTACAACGGCTACCTGAAGAAGGCCAACCTGGACCTGGACCAGTTTGCCGCCGAGTGCGTGAAGCTGGGCCTCAAGTCGATCGAACTCGTCGGCCCGGATACTTGGCCGACCTTGAAGAAACACGGGCTGATCTGTGCGATGTCGGGCAGCCACGGTATCCCCAAGGGACTGAACCGGCTCGCGAACCACGACGAGTGTCTGGCCCAGATTCGCAAGAGCATCGATCAGACGGCCGATGCGGGCTTCCCGAATGTGATCTGCTTCTCCGGCAACCGCGAGGGCCTGGATGACCAGCAAGGCTTGCAGAACTGCGTGATCGGCTTGAAGAAGATCGCGGGCTACGCCGAGCAGAAACAGGTCACCGTGTGCCTGGAGTACCTGAACTCCATCGACCACAAAGATTATATGGCGGATCGCACCAAGTGGTGTGTGGATCTGGTTCGGCAAGTCGGCTCGCCGCGAGTCAAGGTGCTGTACGACATCTACCACGCCGGCATGATGCAGGAAAATCCGCTGGCCGACATCCAGCAGCACCACGAGTGCTGGGGCCACTATCACACGGGCGGCGTGCCGGGCCGCAACGAGATCGACCAGACCCAAACGCTGGACTACCCCAAGCTGATGCGCGCTATCGCCGATTCCGGGTACAAGGCTTACGTCGGGCAGGAGTTCATTCCGAAGAACGCGGACGCCCTGACGAGTCTGAAGCAAGCCATCGCCATCTGCGACGTGTGAGCGGAAGCGGTCTGTGCCGCAATCTCTAAGTTCCTGGGGAGACGACCCGTCCATGCCTGTCCGCCTTGCCAGTGTGGCACGCGCTGTCCGTGTAGCAGCCTTTCCCTGCGGCGAACAGTCCCCAAGACATGGACGTCGGGAACGGCTAGAATGCCGCACGGTGAAGCAGAGATTCCTGCGGGAAACGACGCGACGATGGACGTAGACGCGACCGAGGCTCGTTACCTTCAGGTTTTCGTGGACACGCTACGAGTCTGCGCCCGCTACCGCCCCAAGTTTGGCAAAGGCCGACGGGGCGGCTTCACATTGGAGCAGTTTCAGGATGCTTACCGTGCCGATCCGTTCTACTGTTGGCTGGGTCTCGATTCTCCGCTGATGTACGCCGCTCACAAAGCGGCCGGCGGGATGACCTCCGTCTACCGGCAAATCGGTAAAGCCTGCGAATCGATCTTCAGACAGGTGCTGCAAGACCATCTCGGATTATCGCCCGAGGAAGCCGCTTGGCAGTATCAGGTACCAAAGGATGGCGGGGGCACACGGACGCTGACCTTGGATGGAAGGATTCCGTTCCGTGCAGTTAGCGAATCCGACGCCAGGGACCGCATCGTGGCATGGTCGAAAAAGGCCATGCTGAAGCTGATGCTGCCAAACAACACACTTAGGCACATCGAGGGTTTGGTGTTTGAAGTTCGACAGGGTTACAAGAGCAAGGACTCCAAACGCCAAAACGCTGACATCGCGAACGCATCCAACGCCTACGCCAACCTGTACGTCCCCATCTTGCTCGTGTTTTCCACCTAAATCGACGACGATCTGGCCGAACGATACGCCGCCGCACGTTGGCTGCTATTGAAGGGCGACGCGGGCGGAACATCCCTGGAAAGCACCTACGTTTTCCTGCGAGAGATCATCGGTTACGACTTGGCGAAGTTCTTCGAACGCAATTCGAAGAGATTCAAAGTTGAGGTTGAAAGCATTCTTAGCACACTTCTACAAGGTAACTGATATGGCCGCTGTGAACGCTCTGGGACGCCGCGAGGAATTGACGTTCAAGGGCAACGCGAACCATACACGTTACGGGTGGCTGCGTCTGACGCCGGCATATTCCGTACTTCTCGTCCAGCAGTTGCTGGATGCGCATTGCCAGCCGGATGACGTCGTGCTCGATCCGTTCTGTGGTATCGGAACCACCGCGCTGGTCTGTGCAGAACGCGGTCTGACATGCGAGACCACGGACATCAACCCTTTTCTGATCTGGCTCGCCTCGGTGAAGACGCGAAGCTACGAGTCTGCTTGGATTGCCCAGTTTCGAAAGGAATCTTTAAGGATCGCGGAACGGATCCGAATATCGACCGAGCCCGCGTGGGAGCCCCCCATCCATCAGATCGAGAAATGGTGGAGTGCAGCCAATTTGAAGGCGCTGGGTCGCGCAATGGTCGCTATTCGCGATCGTTCTGAAGATCTTCCGGGCCCGACAATCGACTTGCTAAAAATCGTCTTCTGCCGCGTCATGATCGGTTCAGCCAATGTCAGCTTCGGTCACCAATCTATGTCCTTCGCGAAGCAAACCGACCATACACGACAGGGGTTGCTCTTCTCAAGCTCCGAAGAAGAAGACCTCGCGTCGCGTTGGGAAGCGACCACCGCGGTGATCGCAGACTCCGCCAACTCGCCGATGGTCGGCAAAGCACGCGTGATCCTCTGCGACGCGCGCGATCTAACGGCTGAGCTTAAGGTGGACCAATACGGCTGCGTGGTCACGTCACCGCCTTATCCGAATCGGATGAGTTACATTCGCGAGCTGCGCCCCTACATGTACTGGCTGGGCTTTCTCGCGGATGGACGCATGGCTGGCGAACTTGACTGGAAAGCCATCGGCGGTACCTGGGGCTGTGCAACCAGTAACGTGGCCAAGTGGGAGCCGTCATCCGGTGTCGAGATTCCGCATCCCGAATTCGCGGGCATCTTGCACCGCATCAGCCAGCAGAGTCCCGTGCTTGCCAAGTACGTTCACAAATATTTCTATGACATGGTCGGCCACGTGCGCGGGCTGTTTGCCGTCGTGCGACCTGGCGGCTCCATACACTACATCGTCGGAAACTCAAAGTTCTACGAAGTGCTCCTGCCGGTCGAGAGTCTGTTCGCAGTGCTCTTCGAGGCGGCGGGCTTTGAGAGAATCGCGGTAAGAACCATCCGCAAGCGGACGTCGAAAAAAGAACTGTATGAATTCGTCGTTTCTGCGCACAAGCCGCGAAAGTGACGACCACGGAACACACCGAGGGCTGAGGCCGCACCACGGAAACCGCACCACGGACTCCCCGACCATCGCAGAAACAGTTAGACTGGCGCACTGCGAACCCGAGTCCCAGAGCGCGTCGCCGCACTGGCCACTTCCACGGAGCTGTCTCATGCAAGACTGTCCGGCAAGTACCGCGTCTGACATCCCCCGCACCGCGCCGGCCGGCGGCAGTACCCTGTACCTGGTGTTGATCTGCTTTGTGGCCACCTTGGGCGGGCTGCTGTTCGGCTACGATACGGCCGTGATCTCCGGGGCGATCGGATTCTTGAAACAGCACTTTTCCCTAAACGCAGCAGAACAGGGCTGGGCGGCCTCGTGCGCCCTGGCCGGTTGCGTCTGCGGCGCCGCGGGCTGTGGGTTGTTGAGTGATCTGCTGGGCCGCAAGAAAGCGTTAATCGTCTCGGCCGTCCTGTTTGTCGTGTCCGCCGTGGGGACGGCGGTGCCCCAGACGTTCTGGACGTTTGTGATCTTCCGCTTCATCGGCGGTATCGGCGTGGGGGCGGCCTCCATGACCTCACCCATGTATATCGCGGAGATCTCGCCGGCACGCATCCGCGGTCGCATGGTCTCGCTGAACCAATTCGCCATCGTGTCCGGGATGCTGGTGGTTTACTTCGTCAACTATTTCATCGCCGGGCTGGGCGACGACACGTGGAACGCCGACTTTGGCTGGCGCTGGATGTTCGCTTCCGGCGCTCTGCCCGCCCTGCTGTTCCTCGTGTTGCTGCTGCCGGTGCCGGAGAGCCCGCGGTGGCTGACCGAGCAAGGGCGGCGTCAGGAGGCCTGGACGATCCTCGCCCGCGTCAACGGTCCGCACCAGGCTGAGCAGGAGATCCTGGCGATTGAGGAGACGATTGCCTTGGAAACGGGATCCCTGAGCCAACTGCTGGCGCCGGGCCTGAGAACTGTGCTGATGATCGGCGTGGCCCTGGCCGTCTTGCAGCAGGTCACAGGGATCAACGTATTTCTGTACTACGCTCCGGAGATCTTCAAGAGCCTGGCTGGGGAGAAATCCGACGTCGCTTTGCTGCAGACGGTCGTGGTCGGCGTGGTCAACATGCTGTTCACCGTGATTGCTATTTGGACGGTGGACCGTCTGGGACGCAAGCCGCTGATGATCATCGGTTTCGCCGGCATGAGCGTCAGCTTGGCGGCGCTCGGCCTGGCCTCCTACTACCAGCGTACCGACGTGTGGGTCTTGCTGTTCATCCTGGCTTACATTGCCTGCTTCGCCCTGTCGGTGGGGCCGGTGACCTGGGTCCTGCTGTCGGAGATCTTCCCCACCCGCATTCGCGGCCGAGCCATGGCCATCGCCACCGTGTGCCTGTGGGTCGCCAATCTAATCATCTCCCAGACCTTTCCTATGCTGGACGAGAACGCCTGGCTGCTGGCCCGCTTCCATCACGCCTTTCCGTTCTGGCTGTACGGCGTGTTCTGTGTCGTCGCCTTGGTGTTCGTCGTCGGTTTCGTGCCCGAAACCAAAGGCCGCAGCCTGGAAGAGATCGAACGCCAGTGGCTTTCGCGCCACGGCGGCTAATTTGGAGTGCGGGGGCCCCAGAGAGGTCTTCAGACCAAGGAGCAAGGAGCGCCAGGTCCGAAGCTGGCGAGACGGCAACGTGTCTTGAAAAGCGGTGACAAGTCACCGCACTCCACATCTACTCCTGCCCGTAGTAGGCGCCGGGGCCGTGTTTGCGCAGGAAGTGCTTGTCCAACAGAACCTGCTGCATCGGCGGCGTGTGAGGCTCCAGCCGGAGCGTCTCGCTGGCTAAACGGGCGAGCTGTTCCAGAACCACGGCGTTGTGTACGGCGTCGTCCACCGTCTGGCCCCAGGCGAACGGGCCGTGACTGGCCACCAGCACCGCCGGATAGGCCAGGGGGTTGAGCTGCGTAAATCGCTCGACAATCACGCATCCCGTGTTCGCCTCGTAGTCGGTCTGGATTTCTTGGGCGGTCATCAATCGCGTGCAGGGCACCGGGCCGTAGCAGTAGTCGGCGTGCGTCGTGCCCAGCGCCGGCAACTCACGCCGCGCCTGCGCCCAAGCTGTGGCGTACAAGCTGTGCGTGTGCACAATCCCGCCGACGCCGGGAAAAGCACGGTACAACACCAAGTGCGTCGGGGTGTCCGAACTCGGTTTGAGCCGGCCCTCGACGACTTGGCCGGTGGCCAGCGAGACCACGACCATCTGCTCCGGTTGCAGGCCGTCGTACGGCACGCCGGACGGTTTGATGACAACGTGGCCGCCGCCGCGGTCCAGGCCGCTGACATTGCCCCAGGTCTGGAGCACCAAGCCCTCGCGGACCAGGTCCAGGTTGGCTTGGCAGACTTGTGTCTTGAGTTCTTCCAGCATGGCGGATCCTTTTCACGTGCCAGCGCGCTCAGTTACGGGCCCGAGACCGAATGTCCAATAGCTGCTTCATCACGTCGTACAGATTGCCGTTCCAGTCCTTCGTGCCCAGCGCGTCGTGGAGCTGACGATAGACCACGTACAGCTCCTGGTAGACCGCGTGGGCCTTGGGATTCGGCTTGAACACCCGCGGCTTCAAACCGGTCATGGCCTGCTGGGCCGCGGCGTAATCCGGATAGGCCCCGCCGACCACGGCCCCGGCGATGGCGGCGCCTAAAGCACACGTCTGCGCGGAACGTGAGATCTTCATGGGCCGCCCAGTCACGTCGGCGTAGATCTGCATCACCAACGGATTCTTCTCAGCAATTCCGCCGCAGTTCACGATCTGCGCAACTTGCACGCCAAACTCCTCGAACCGCTTGATGATCGTCAGGGCGCCGAACGCCGTGGCTTCGATCAGCGCCCGGTAGATCTCCGCGGGCGTCGTGTACAGCGTCTGGCCGACCAACAGGCCGGTCAGTCGCTGGTCGACGAGAATCGTCCGGTTCCCGTTGTTCCAGTCCAACGCGACCAACCCCGATTCACCCGGCGCCAGCTTGGCCGCGGCCGCCGACAATTCCTCGTGCGTGCCGGCTTTCTTGCCCAAGGGTTTAATGCAATTGACGAACCAGTTGAAGATGTCGCCCACCGCCGACTGACCGGCTTCCAGTCCGTAGTAGCCCGGCAAGATGCTGCCGTTGACGATGCCGCACAGGCCGGGGATGTCGGCCAGCGGTTCGCCCACGGGCGCGACCATCATGTCACACGTGCTGGTGCCGATGATCTTGACCAGCGTGCCCGGCGCGATGCCGGACCCCACGCCGCCCAGATGGGCGTCAAACGCGCCGACGGCGACCGGGATGCCTTCCGGCAACCCAGTGCGTTTCGCCCAGTCGGCCGTCAAACCACCGACCGCCCGGTCAATCGTGTGGGCTTTGGCGCACAAGCGGGAACGCAGAGCGCCCAACTGCGGGTCCAGCTGCGCGAGGAACTCCGCATCCGGATAGCCGCCCCAAGTATCGTTGTACATGGCTTTATGCCCGGCAGCGCAAACGCCCACGATCAGCTTGTCCGGCGCTGCAGTACCGGTCAGTGCGGCCGGCACCCAGTCGGCGCATTCGACCCAGGTGTGGGCCGCCTTAAACACGTCGGGACTGGTGCGGAGACAGTGCAAGATCTTGCTGAAGAACCACTCGCTGCTGTACGTGCCGCCGCACTTGGCCAGATACTGGGGACGGATTTTCTTCGCCAACTCGGTGATCTCCGTCGCCTCCGCGACGCCCGTGTGGTCCTTCCAGAGCCAGGCCATCGCCGCCGGGTTTTTAGCGAACTTCTTGTCGAACGCCAACGGCTGGCCACTCGCGTCCACGGGGAGCGGGGTGCTGCCGGTGGTGTCCACACCGATGCCGATGACTTGGTCGGGCTTGAATCCGCGGACGGATTTCTTGGCTTCCGCCAGCGCCTTCTTGATGGTGACCTCGGCGCCCTTCACGTAGTCCGCCGGATGCTGACGCGCTAAGTTCGGATCGCGGGCGAGGATCACGCCCGCCTCGCCGTGCTCATAGTCCCAAACCGCCGTGGCCACCTCGCGGCCGTTGGCCGTGTTGACAATCAGCGTGCGGACCGAGTTGGTGCCGTAGTCCAAACCGATAACGTATTTCGCGCTCATGGTAATGCTCCTGGGTCTAACTCTCGATAATGACTTTCACAACGTGGTCCTGATACGCGGCATTCAAGGCGAAAGCCTCCGCTGCTCGCTGCAGCGGGAAGCGGTGGCTGATCAGTCCGAGCAAATCCACGGACCCACGCTCCGCCAACGCAATGGCCCGCGGATAGCAGTGTTTCATGCGGCGACTCAGCTTGATCGTCAGTCCTTTCCGCCGTGCGGTCGAGTGTTTCAGGGCGAGGCGGTCGTCCGACGGAATACCCACCAGCACCAGTCGCCCGCCGAGGCGAGTCAACTCGGCTGCCTGCTCGATCGACTGGTCGCCCCAGGCAGCTTCGATGGCCACGTCCACGCCGCGCCCATGCGTCTCGCGGTGAATGAGCTGCGCTGTATCCACCCCCTCACCCCCGGCCCCTCTCCCCAGAGTACTGGGGCGAGGGGAGCTGCCTGCCCCCTCACCCCTGCTCGCCGCGCAAGGGACGGGAATGGCGCCGAGTCGCTCGGCCACTTGGAGCCGCCAGGGGAACCGGTCCGCGACGAAAATCGGGCCGGCGCCCGCCAGCTTCGCGATCTGCAAAATGCACAGGCCGATCGAACCCGCGCCCAGGATGGCCACACTATCAGCCACGCGAATCCGCGCCAAGTCCACCGCGTGCAGGGCTACCCCCAGCGGTTCGAGCAACGCCGCGGCGACGTGGTCCACGCGCTGCGGCACCGGGAAGCAGCAGTGGGCCGGCGTATGCAGCCACTCGCAGAGGCTGCCGTCGTACGGATGATTGCTGCAAAAACGCAGATTACGGCACAGGTTGGGATGCCCCTGTTCGCACAACTCGCAACGCCGGCAGGGCTGGGCCGGATCGACGGCCACCCGCGTGCCGGGTCTCAGGGGCTGGAAGCAGCCGTCCACTGCATCCCGCCCGACCGCTTCGACCACACCGGCGAATTCATGACCGAGAATCAGCGGCGATTGGATCACGGTATCGCCGATCCGGGCGTCCGTGTAGGAATGCAAGTCGCTGCCGCAGATGCCGGTGACTTTGACTCGCAACAACACTTCGCCCGGGCCGGGCGGGCCGGGATGTGGCAGGCGTTCGAGTCGCAGATCCGCGGGCCCATACAGGCGTGCAGCCAGCATGGTCGCAAGTTCGGGCTCGTTCTGACTCGGCATGGTTGTCTTCCGCACTACTCACTGGCCGCCATCTCGATCAGCTGGCCGGGGATACCTTCGGTGGCAAAGGAGACCACTCCGGTGGGCAGCGCCACAACGTGCTGGTCGGCCGCACCTTGGATTCGGATTCGGTACTGCTGCCCAGGCGGCAGATCGACCAACAGATGCCGGATCACGCCGGGACCGTCGACCGAGTACTTGATCACGGCCTGACGGGACACCTGCCCGGCCGCGCCGAACAATACCAGACAATCGCCCAACTGAATACCCTCCATGACGTCCCTCTCGGCACTCACGTGCCGCGCCGAGGTCATGGCCGATGCGGTGACCGGGGCGACCTCGAACACCGTCAGGTAGTGGACGGACGCCGTCGGTACGACAGGCTGCGTGATCAGCTGTTGCACCGTGGCGTCGCCCGACTTGACGGCGCTGACCTCCGTGGTGACGGGCACCGAGGCCCAGGTGCAGCCAAACAGCCGACTGCGCCCGGACTGCGCCTGGAACGAGTTCTGCGAAACGGTCGGCGGCCCCAAGAAATGCCAGCGCTGCTGCTTGGCATAGCTATCCTTCGTCGTGGTCACGCAATCGTACACAAAGATCCAATTCGGTCGCCAGTAGACGACCTGCCGTGTCAGCTCATTGGCCGGTCCGCCTGCACCCGGTTTCCGGTTCGTAGAATAGGCCGCGCGATAGTCGCCGGACAGGTAGACGTAGTCCTGTTCGGCCTGATAGGCGCGGACCTGCACGCCGGGCGTGCCGTACCACACGCCCATGCCCCAGCGATAAGTCTGGGCCTTGTCGCCGCCGTCGTCAAGCATGATCAGATTGCCGAAAGTACTCTTGGTGGCAGGGTGCCCCTGGTGCGTGCCGGGCGCATTGCCGTTGATCAACAGATCGTCGGAGCCGCGTCGAATCTGCAGCTGGCCGGGGCTGTACGACTGGTGATCCGCCGCCAACAGGTTCCCCATCTGCAGTGCCAGCCAGGTCGGATTCGGGCCCCAGTCGGAGCGGGCCGTCAACAACCCGGTTCCTTCGGCAAAGTGCTGGAGCGGCAGCTCGGACCAGAATTCGCCCGGCGCCGCTGGATCACGATACAGCAGGTCCAGGTAGTCGATGCTCGGTTGCCCGGGGTAGCTCTGCAGGACGTAGTTGGCATACGCGCGGTCTTGCGGATCGCTGGCTGCGGCGCCGAGCATTTCGAACAGGGCCTTGGGAGGCAGTTTGGCAGGATACGTGTACCAGTCGCCGCCGTCGAAGATCGTCTCGGGGGATGACTGAGCGCTGACCAGGTGCCGGAGGACCTCCCCGGCCCAACGCCGTTCGACGGTCGCTGCCGGGATTAGGCCGGTGTTTTCCAGGGCCAGGCCCGCCAGCAGGAGATTCTGCACGGCCAACGGGCCATAACTCCAGCCCTCGGCCCAGAATCCACCCCGCAGGCTCGGCGCTGGACCCGTCAGCAGAGGCACCAGACGCTCCGTGCGGTAGGTCAACAACTCTTGGACCAGACGCGGTCCCTGCTCGTGGCGGTCCGCCACCGCCAACGCCGTCAGGACGCGGCTCACATAGCTGCCGGCTTCGTAGTTGCTGGAGGGAGCTCCCCGGCGATAACCTTTGTCGCGCAAATAATCTGACCAACGGACGAGCAAACCACAGGCTTCCTGCGCCAAGTCCGGCGTCAGTCCCGCGTAGCCGTCCAACCAGTCCAGCCCCATGGCGATGTGTTTGCCCAAATAACGGCCGGCATAGCCGCTATCCAGCAGAATCGAGTTGAATCCGCCGTCGCCAGCACTGGTCTGTTGATAGTCCGAGCCGGCGCCGGCCGCCGCGGGTGAGCTGTAAACAT
Source organism: Planctomycetota bacterium (assembly GCA_026692885.1). The sequence continues at coordinate 18,522 of JAPLNJ010000615.1, forward strand.
ACTGCACCAGGACGGCCTGGCTGGCCGTCGGGACCGTTTTCAGGAGGATCTGACGGCGGAGCAACGTGGCGGGCGTCAGCTTGGCGTTGTGGCCGGTGGTCGAAGTGACATAGTACGTCGCGTTCGGCGCCGGCTTCCGGTCAGCGCCGGACCAGTCCAGCAGGTTGTTCGGCAGGTTCCCGTTACGCCGCCAGTCCGAGCCCTCTTGGTAGTCGGCCGGCCCGTCGGATGAATCGCTCACCTGGAGAAAGATGCGATAGTAATCGACCGGATCGGCGTCTGCATCGCCGTCGCGTTTCACCCCCTGGGTCTTCACGTCGGCCAAGAACACCTTGAGGCTGCCAGGCATGACCTCGACCTCGGGCAGCTGGAAGATCCTGGTCAGGCCGTCGCCTCGGGCCAGGAACTGGCGAGTTTCCCAGCCGCCGCGGTGATAGTCGCGAAGACCCGACTTGATCAGGGCCAAGGCCTTGTCCGCATAGCGCGCGGCGGACCGGGGATCGCTGTCCTTCAGAATCTGGTAGCCCAGCGCATAGTCGCTGATCCACATCAGCCGTGAGCCCTGGTAAGCATCCTCGTTAAGCACGACGGAAAGATTCCGCTCCAAGCTCGCCTGGAAAGCACGCCAGCGGGGTTCCCGACCAGCCGCTTCTGTCCGCAGGCGGGCCAAGGTGCTCGGCGGCAGGAGGATCCGCGCTGCCGACATCCTGGCCGTCGGCGGTGGCTGGGTTGCGTCACCAGCTGCCGCCTGCGACACCGTGGTTGCCGAGGGCACAGCGGCGAACAAGATAATTCGAATCGCGATGCTGGAAGTCCACGCCGTTTGCCGCGTAGGCAGTGGATTCAGCGGATGCATCGGAGGTCCTTTCCCGCCGGCTCTTGCCCGACACCACGCAGCGGGCAAAGAAAGATGAGTCTGGCAGGTTTCGTTTGTGCCTGTCAAGATCAAACGCTTGGATCAATCGATTGGATCCCGTTTCTGTTTCGCGATTGGGGGCTGGTCAGCTTCGCGCTAGCGCGCCACGAAACGCGTCCAGATCCGGGCATGAAGCGACCGTTCGCACGAGGCCTTGCAGTTGCTTCCCGTCGACGACCGACGCGAGTTGGTGTCGAGTAGGCATAATATGGTCTCCTTCGGTAGGTCTGGTTTGTATTCCCTGTTGCTCTTCTCTTTCGATCTGAAGAGTGTCACAATATTCAACCGTTGAAGGCGACTTCAACGCCCCTCACAGAACCGGACTTG
>JAPLNJ010000616.1 GCA_026692885.1 Planctomycetota bacterium
CCCAACTGCCGGTCAATCGTCCCAGCCCCGTTCAGTCAGCGCCAAACGGCATTTTGGCCCTTGCGCGTGAAGAATGAGACTTAACGGTTCAGCAAGGGCGGGGCATGAGACAAGGGGTCAGACGTACAGATTTCGGTTTTCGCGGTCATGTGCCCAAGCATAGGGAAAGCATTCTGCCCGCGAAAACTGAAATCTGTACGTCTGACCCCAGCTGACGGTCCGTCTCTGCGAAACCGTAAAACCCCATTCTTAAGCGCCAGCGGATCGCCGCTGAACGGGTCAAACACATCGGCGGGGTAAGGGAATTGCAGCGTGCGCGGTCCCGCGCCGTCGGCGTTCACCGCGAGGAAGCTGGCGCCGGCGTACAGCGTGTCGTCCCGCTCGTTGTAGAGATGCACTCCGGCGCGGCGCGCGAAGACTCGCAGCACTGCCGCGGGCAACACCGGGTTTCGCGTGAAGATCGAGGTCCATCCGGGCATCGGCTTGACCGCCAGCGCCACGTCGCGGCGGCCTTCTAAGACGCCCAGTGGGGTGGCCTGCGGGTCCGTGATGGACACGGCCCGCGCCCACACGTGCTCGTGGCCGACAAGCCGGTCGGGCAGACGCTCCAGTCCCGCAAACGGCTGGCTGCCCAACGCGATCCGCAACCGCACCCGCGCGGGATCCGTCGCCACGCTGAGCTGCAGGCCGGAGAGTTCTCGCATCGCTTCCACTGCGCAGCAATTGCCATCGAACAATCCCGGAGCGTAACACCAGAGGACGGTCCGGCCGCGGTTGAGCACTTGGCGGCGGATGAGGTCGCGTTGAGTGCCGGTTAGGTGGAAACAGTTCAGGAAAATTACGAGCTTGTGCCGCTCCAGATCCGCGATGGCAAGGTCGTCCACCAGGATCGAGTCATGCGGGGCTCCCACCTTCGCCAACTGCACCTGGGCCGGTTGCAAGGTTTGCTGCAGGAAGCCGCTCTCGAAAGTGGCGTAGGCGTTGGAGGTCTCGTCGGACACAACCACGATTTCTGCGACGGACGAGCCGTCGTGGTGCATCGCGTCGGCGCACAGCGTGTTAAGCCGCTGCACCTCCGCCATGAGTTGCGGATCGTCGAAGTACCCGCCGTGAAGGTCGAAGAACGATTGCTGAAGGCCCTGAGCCAGGACAAAGCCCGCGCTGCGGTGGTATTGCCAGATGGTTTCCTGCGCCGTCGTGGTAACGCCTAGTTCCTTCCGATAACGCTCGACCGTCGCGCGGTCCGGGTTGGCCGCGTTGATCGCGTCGTAACGGAAGGAGACGGTGTCATTGTCGTGATACCAGACTCCTGCATATGCCAGATGACCTGCCGTAGCGCGGCGGCGGTGTGTGCTCGCCACGTGGCGGACGCCAGGGAGGGAAACGCCTTGCCATCGCGGCCGTGGCCGACGCCCTGGCGATACGTTGTCGCGCCGTTGGCCAGCACCTGGCACTCGTCGGGATTCGCCTTTACCCACCAGTCGGGAGTAGTGAGGTAGATTCGCGGCAACAGCAGGCCCTGCGGGTTGGCCTCGAGTACGCGCAGGGCAAGCTTGTCGAGTTGCCTGAAGTCCCACTGGTCAGGTCCCAACCAGGTGGGCGAGGAAAAACCGGGGCCAAGGTTCGTCGAAAAGCTGAACACATCGGTGCCCGCTTCGGCGAACTGCCGGAAGAACCGGGTCTCTGGCACATAGGTTTCAAAGACCGGTTTGCTGTACGGCCGACCATCCACACAGAACATCGGTCGACCCAGGTGAGGCCGAACCTCGGTGCGCGGACCAGGGACACGGGCGGCGTGCTCGCTGGCGGCAGGCACGCCCGGCGCAGTGGCCAGTCCGATGGTCGCTGCGGTTGCGCTGGCGACGAAGCGGCGGCGGGTTATGGCAGCGTTTCCAGCGCTCACTTGAGGTTCCGGTAATCGCTGCTTGAATCTTGTCATGGCATGCTTACATTCCGGGGTAGAACGTCATGTTGTAGAGCGAAGGCTGTTCCAGCGGGCGGGTGTTGGCGTAGATGCTGAAGCCGCGGGAGCCGAACAGCAGGACCTCCTCGCGGCTGTCGCCCCAGACGCCAGCTGCCATGCCGTAGCAGTCGGACGGGAAGTCCGTCTCGCCGGGCATGGGACCGACCTGCAGCGGAAGCTCGTCCACCACTTCCCCCTGGCCGTTGTAGATGCGTGCTGGCTTGCCGGACCCCCGTTGGTCGACGGAAAAGCCATAGATCAATGCGCAATCGGGCTGATCGGGGCCTAGCCAGCGAATCAGACGCGTCGCGATACACCATTCCCCGGACTGCATCTGGCGGCGCCAGAGTTCCCGGCCGTCGAGATCGTACAGGAACAGGTTCGCCCAGGCGTTGGCATCGCGGCGATGGGTCGACACCGGCGTGCGATCGATCACCATGAACTGGAGTGGAGAATCCGTGCGAAACCGCCCTGCCACCACATGCTGCGCCTCGCCCAACGGATGCTGCCACAGCGGTTCACCCTCGCGGCTCAGGCAGTGAATGCCGCCATTGCCGAACAGCAGTCGCCACCGACCATCCGCGGGCTTGACCAGAAACGTCGCATCTTGGTGAGCGCCTCCCGCATCCTTTTGGAACAATACCTGGCCATCATGATCGATCAGCGCAAAGCCGACGAACACCTCGTCACGGCCATCCTCGTCCACGTCGGCGACGGCCGGATAGTGCCCCACGGAGCCGGCGTAATGCCAGAGCACTTGGCCGTCATGCGACACGCCCCACATGTTCCAATTCTGGACAAACAGCACGTCCGGCGCTCCGTCGCCGTTCAGGTCTCCGACCCGCACGGTCTCGGACAAGAATTCCTTACCGACGATCCGGCTGACCAAACGCACGGTTTCAGGCGGATCCGCCGCACCGACAGCGCGCACGATGGCTGCGCAGACGAATGCCCACAGAACGAGGTTGGTGCGATTCGACACAGCCTTGGCCCTCCGGAAAAGCTAGTTTCGCAGCACCGTGTGCAGGATCCTTCCAATTCAGCGAAGTTGTTTCTTACGGCCGCAAACCGGATGGGCGAACGCCAGACCAACCGTAGAAGAGCACCAGTCCGATGGCTCCGAGCCAGATAACCGTCGTGATGATCCCCAACACCAAGCCCGCGATGGCGTGGCCCTTGCCCTGAACTTCCGGATTCCGGTTGGCAGCCGAAATGCCGAGCACGCCCAGGACGATCGCTGGAATACCCAGCACAAGACCGATGCACGGGATGAACGAGAACACACCCAGGTAGTAGGCGATCAGCGCCATGGGATTTCTGCCGGGAACAATGGCCATCGTACCACTCCTATTGAGTCCTAGGCTGCCAATGAAAAGCGAGAACTATGTAGGGCTCAGACGTACAGTATTCAAAATTGGCGGGTAGGTCGCTCTCCGAAGGCGAAAACGTAGCTCCGCCAATTTTGAATTCTGTACGTCTGAGCCCGCCCCTCAGTGCGCCATTCCATGATCAGCGCAGGACTCAATAACGCAGCCTACGCCGCCATCGAGTCGGGACCTACCGCATATACACACCGAGCGCGCACCCCACGGGCAAAGTGGCGCACCAGGGTGAGACGTTGTTGGCTTGTGCCAGGACGGGGAACGATCTTACCACCGCCGGAGGAATCAGGAAAGCCGCGAAGCATGCCGCCAGCCGGTACGTCGGCTGGTGATCAAGGTTACTTCCCGACGGACGGCCCCTTGGCAAGCTGGGCCGCTTCCTCGTCCGAGAGCATCCCGCGGTAGATTCGCACGTCGTCCAGTTCGCCGTGGAAGTTGTTCGCCGGGCTACTCGCCCAACGATTCCACGCCCCGATGCGGAAGCCGTCCAGGTCCAGCCGCTGCCCGACGCCCAGCCGCTCCTCGCGGGAGAGTCGGCCGTCGACGTAGAACCGCACGCTTCCCCCGACACGGGCGTCACAGACCAGGATCACATGGTGCCACTTCCCGTCCGCCATGGCAGTCCTGGCCTTGCGGTGCGTCCAGTTCTCCCCGCCGGTGTTGATGGCGACGTTGGGGATACCGTCCGACAGCAGACTGAAATGCACGGTGCCCGGCTTGATGTCGTCGCCGAACAACAACGGGTTCCAGGTCTGGGCCAGGGTCTCGGCCTTGACCCACAGGGCGATCGACACCGCCTCGTGCGTCCCGAGTCCACCGGACTCGAGATAAGCCTGGCCGTCGAAACGCCGTGCGCCGCGCCCGTCCTGCCCCTCGCTCCGGACGGCGCCGTGCGCACGGGCCGCATGGCTTTGGCCCGAGGCGTCGGCGACTACGTCCGGCATCAACTCGTCCAGCGGCCACCAGGCGATCAGCTGGGCGGGCAATGGATCGAGTTTGGACAGGGGACTTGCCGGCGGCGCGATGCCGCAGGCGGAACTCAGCGTCGGCACGGGGCGGAAGTCCGGCTGCCCCTGGTACGTGAGGTTTCGCCGTCCGTAATAGGAACCGTAGTACGGGGCGCCGCAGTCGATCCAAGTAACCAGCCGGGTGAATTCCTCGCGATCGAGTTGCGCGTCGTAGTGGCCCTTGCGGAGCAACTCCACCAGCCGGCTGCGATGCGAGCCGTAGGTGTACGGCGGGACCGCGTCGGCGTGCATCATCGCGTAGTTACCGCCGTTCCATTCCTGGATGGTATTGACCCACTTGCCCTGCAAAATGTTTTCATAGGAGCGACTGAAGATCGCGGTCAGCTCCCCGCGCAGGTCCGGCGGCGCCTTGGGATCTTGGCCGTTGTGGCAGCGGACGCAGTGGCGGTCGAGGATCGGTTGGACGTCGGTCGGATAATACAGCGGGCGCGGCGCCACTTCGCCGGGCTGTGCGGCAAGCGTCGCGGGCGGGTGGGCGAAGGCCAGCGCCGGCCGCGATTCGGGGGCCTGCGTGCGATGCTCGTGGCAACCGATGCAGGACCGCGACTCGCCCGGCAGGAAGTTGACGAACGTACGCATCCGCTGAATTTCCATGAAGTTCTCGTCCAACGCCTGGAAGAAAAGATTCCGGCCGGCCGGCACCTGGAAACGGGCCGACCCATCGGCTTCGACCGGCACGACGCCGTGGAGTACGGCGACCCAGATGTGGCCGTTCCAACTGACGGCCAGATGCCCGCCAAAACCGTCAGCACTTCGATCCTCGCCGCGGTTCTGGTCCAGCTCGGCAGCCCACGGCTTGGGAATCTGCTCCATGACCCGCAGGTACTTGACCGTCCCCGGCGGAACGCCCTCCAGCCCGCGGTAGACGTCGCTGACGAACACGTTGGCCAGGGCGGCCTGCTCGGACGTTGCGACGCGCACGTCCGGGATCACCGGCGGTGTCGGGCGCGGCCGTAGCGGCATCGGCTGCCACGCGGAAATTTCCGGATCGTGGTAGATCGGCACGCGATTGCCGAAGATGTCCAGCAAGTGGATGCCGTAGGCGGCCCGGTCGTTGTACCGCCGGTCCGGGTTGCAGGAGACCAGGAAGAACTTGTCCGACAGCGGATACGGGTCCGAGTACAGCGGGCCGTAGAAGTCCTCACGCCACACGCCGTTGCGGAGGTGATGGATCCCGCGGAGGTTCTGGATCTTCACGTCCGGCGTCAGATTCGTGATGGGTTCGGGTGTCCGCTTGTTCTTGCTCAGGTCCAACAGCAGCACTTGTCCCACACCCAACGGCTCGTGCCCGCAACCGAGACACACCGCGAGTCGCGGGTGGCCGGGCACTTGGCGGGCCTGCCAAAACACGCCCGGATTGGCGATATTGTCGCCATAGAACTCCTCGCCCCCCGATCCGTCGGGGCGGGTGGTCCACAGCGGCTGCACGGCGGCGATACCCTTGTACACGTACTCCCAGCGGTTGTAGAGAATCCGCCCGTCCTCCATCATCGTCGGCGTGAACTCGCTCAGCGCGCCGTGGGAAATCGGCCGCAGGCCCCCGCCGTCCAGGCGGAACAGGTTGGAGCAGGCCAGGTAATGCGCCGGCGTACACAGCACACCGTGTTCGGATCGCGTGGAGGCGAAACATAGGCCGCCGTCGGGAAGGTAGCAGGGATGGACGTCGTCCGTCCAGAACTGATATCCTTGCAAGCCATAGAAACCGTCCCCGTAACTGGTCCGGCCATAGGTAGCGATCCGGCGGTCCTCCTCGGCCGGAGGCTGAGTTACCTGCCGCAGGCCGCTGCCGTCGGCACCGATCTCGTAGATACGGAAGCCTTCGGGCTGCGGACGGCGGTAGCCGAAGACGATCCGGCGGGCGTCGAACGAAAGGTCGTAGCGGTCGAACAGGCCGCCGGCCAGTTGCGGGGCCAGCTCGCGCACGCGGCCGTCGGTCAGCGACAGCACGCACAAGTTGCCGCCCCAGGCGCTGATGTGCTGGAAGTCGTCGTAGTAGTGCTTGCTGTTGTAGGTGTACCGCTTGACGAACAGGATCTCCGCACCGCGCAACAGCGGGTTGAGATCCACCAGCATCTGGCGCCGTAGCGGCGGCAGTTCGGCCAGCAGGGAACGCGTCGTGGCATCGGCCGGATCGAGCCGCCCGCCCACCTGTTGCGTCACCCGCCGCCCGTACTCGTCCAGCCGTGCCAGCAACTCGCCGGCCGGATACTCCTCCGGAGCGTGTGATTGGCCGAGCGCCATGACCGCGGCGCGGAGCCGAGCGAGATCGCGGCGGAGTGTGGCGAGTACCGAGCCCTGCACACACAGGTCGAGCCAGCGGCGGTCGTCGCGAGCGGCCTGCGCCTGCTTGAGCTGAGCCAATTCCTCGCGGATCAACTGCCCCTCGTCGCCACTCTCCCCGGCCAGTTTGTCGAGCTGTTGCTCCTCGAACTGGCTGCCCGTGGACGCAAACCAACCTGGCGTCCCGAACCAGTCGGCATGGACCAGATCCAACAACGGGTTCTGGGCTGCGGGGAAATCCCGGCGGAGTTGTTCCCAGAAGCCGGGCACGGGATGCGGCGCAGGCGAGAAGTAGAACGACGGCTCGCCGCCAGGCGTCAACCGGATCACCAGCGAGTTCTCCCCCGCCTGGAGGTCCAGGTCCAACTGAACTTGATCGACGCGCGTGCCCTCGAAGCCGTCGCTGCACCCATAGCGGCCGAAGGTCAGGCGGGTCTTGACGGAGGCCAGCTTCCGCCCGTTAAGCCAGACGTCCAAGTGCTCGCCGCCGCCGATGCCGACCGTCAGTTTCGCCGACTGCGGGGCGCGCATCGTACGCGTCAGATGGATCGCGGTGTCGGCTGATCCCGTCAGGAACTTGACGGCTTGGCCGTCGACCAAGTCCTTCGGTGGCGACCAGAGCGGCTGGCCGCCCACCCGTTTGGCGTTGGGGTCGATGGCCTCGGCCGGCCGGACTGCTTGGTCGGCCTGAGCCGTGGGCAGGGGCGGCGTTGCCAGCCACGGCCCAAACTCCACCGCCTTCCGGACCGCGGGTTGCTCGGCGAGCCACGCGGCATAGCGTTGCCGTGTCGTCAGGAGGGTTTCCTGCAGGCTTTGTTGCCTCAGGTACAGCGCGGACTTGTTGCACTCCACACACTCGGGGCCGGCCGTGGTCTTGGCCCCCCCTGCCGGTTGAGGCGGACGTGTTTCTTCCGCGCGGCCCGTTCCTGACAGAGCGGCCAGTAACGCTGTCGCCGCCACGATGATCGCAAGAGTTGTCTTTGCAGCCGTGGTCATATCATTCCTCCGCGGTTCACCAGGTTCGGTCTTGATCGAAAGGTTGCCGACTGCCGTCAGTGCGGTCAACGGTCGGGGTGACTGGCGGCTGAGCCTGAGCGAAGCCCCAGTCCCCGATTTCAGGAGCATCGCTGCGATCTGCCCCAGCCACCATTCAGGTAGCCGTTGGCAAGCTTACGATTCAGGCCCCAAGTTCTCTGCAGTCGGTCCTATTGAGTCCTAGGGTGCCAATGGCAGGGGAGGGCGAGGCTCCTGCCGAGCTGGAACGGCCTGCCGAGCTGGAACGGCCTGCCGAGCTGGAACGGCCTGCCGAGCTGGAACGAGCCGTCAGGGACGGCCCACGGCTCCGCGGGAGCGTCGCCCACCCAATCCACGTTCTCTCGTCTTCCATTAGCAGCCTAGGACTCCATAAGATAGCAGATCGCGCCGGCGGAATCATCCTCGTGGGAAACTTCGGTGAACCACTAATTCGACTGTCTTAGTTTCGAAAACGACCCCGTCCAACTCGCCTGGACGGTGAGAGAAGTCTTGTAAGCGAGATCGCGACCGACGTTCACCGCCTTCTTCCCTTCCCCAGCCTGCCGCCTCCGGCGGCAGGCTGGGGAAGGGAGGGGTATTGCTGCGATCGCGATCTCGCTCACAAAACTTCTTCACCGGCCGCGCAAGGCGGCAGGGGTCGAAGTGAGACAGTCGAACTAACCGGCTTGCAGTTCAACGAGGATGCGGATTGAGCCATCCTCAACCGCGTGCGGTATATTTTGGCCAATGTTGCTACAATACGCACCGCAGACTTGGGACGGCTGTCCAAGTTGATGCACGAAGTGGTCTTTTCCGCATTCCGTGTTTATCTCCAGTTGCAATGGACAAACCGCCAATGTCGCGCTCGATCTTGTTGCCAGGTCTCGTCGCCTTGGCTCTGATGACCCTATCGGTTCCGGCTAGGCAGGTGCGTGCTCAGGACGGCGGCTCAAAGCCGACGGTGTGGATGTGCCCACCGACGCAGGACAACGGCAGGTGTTTCCGGGAACTCTTCGAAGAGCCGGAGCGCTGGGCAAAGACGCGCGCCGCGATCGATGTGCTCGGCTATGCAGACCACGTCCTGAACCGGCAATTCACCGACGACCAACTCCGAGCCTGGCTACCCCTGTTGCAGCAGTGGGGGATCAAGTTTGCGCTGGAGGTCGGCGCCGTCAAGCCTTGGGGCACCACCGGCGAAAAGACCTTCAACATCCAACGCCCGATGTGGGACCGCGTCCAACGAGCCGGGGGCAGTATCTATGCCTTCGCGATGGACGAACCGCTCTGCTGTGCCCGCCAGGAAATCCATCAGCCGGACGACTACGCGGTCCAGGAAACGGCCAACTTCATCGCGCTGGTGCGTCAGCACTACCCGCAGGTGCTGATCGGTGATATCGAGCCCTACCCCTTCATTTCGCTGCCGGACCTCAGCCGCTGGATCGAAGCCTTGGAAAAGGAACTCGCGAACCGGCAAGTCCGCGGCTTGGACTTCTTCCGGTTGGACGTCGATTGGGTGAACTTCACGGTGCGTAACCACGGCTCCTGGCAGGAAGTCAAGCAATTGGAGCACACCTGCCGGAACCGCAGGCTGCCCTTCAGCTTGATCTATTGGGCGGCGGACTACCCTGCCCTGAAAGGCCGGGGATTGGCGGATGATGCGACCTGGTACGTGTCCATCATGCGTCAGGCGCAGGACTATGCGCTGCTCGACGGGGCGCCGGACCAGTTTGTCCTCGAAAGCTGGATCGAGAGTCCTTCGCGCTGCGTGCCCGAGACGGACGATTTCACCTTCACGCGATCCGTGCTCGACTTCAGCCGGAAGTTCGTTAAGCGGGGCCCGTGACTTTAGGTCAGGCTAATCCAAGAAGTGCCAGCCGGACAAGTACCAGCCCTTCCCAAACGGTTCGGACCAGCGCACTTCAGCCCGCAGGCGAACCGGGGAGCCTGACAGAACGTGGATGTCCACGGTCGCCACGCGGCCAACTTCCCAGGACACCTCCGAGATTAGTGAGAGGCCCTCTTTCGAAAGTTCTCGGGAGAATGCCCGCAAGGGTTCATCCAGGTTGCGGCCGATGTACAGCGTGACGGGGCGTGCGAACGGCTGCCGCTGCTGGGCGCGCCGGTCGCGGAGCATTTGAGCTTGGTTCTCTCGGAGCAGGCGTTCGATTTGTTCTTTCATGATCGTCATCTCGACTGTAGGGTGGGTCAAGCCAGCCGTGTTCCCGGTGGGACGCGGGCGCTGTGCTAATCGTCGTTGCGTCGTCGTGCCGTGAATCACGGTGGGAACGGCTGGCGAAGGCCCACCGAGACCTGCGCTCCCTTGGCCCACCCTACGTGCATCGTCCGGGTTAGAGGTACGGGGCCAGCGGCCCGCCGCGGGCGGCCAGGGCATCGACGCGTTTCGTCACCTGGGGATCCTCCGCCAAAGGCGGCGCGTGATGTGGCTTGCAGCGCGCGTCGATGACCAGCGAACCGCGACAGCCCCAATGCTTCTGCTGGGTGCACGCTTCGATGCCGAAGATGTCCGCCGCGGGATTGCTGCGCGTAAAGGTGACCCACAAGAAGTTCTGCAGCGTGTGTGCCGTAAAGTCGCTGTCGTCGACGAGGACGATCAGCGGGAAACGCTGGATCGGGTCGACGGCGCGGAAGGAACGGCAGAACCTCTCGACGGCCGCCTCCGTGCCGTCCGCAGACGCGGCATACGGTGGACCGGCGATCGCCAGAATGCCCGGCAGGCAGACTCGCGGTTCGCGGAAGCCGTCCGGCAAGTTCAGGCTCGCCGGCAGTTCCGTGGTCAACTCCCGTACCCGCGGACCGGCCGCCGCGATCACCACCTTGGAACCTTCGTTTAGCCCGCTGCCGGTATAGTCCAGCGTGTCGATCGTCGTGCACGTCTGGAAATGCAGGTCCCGCTGCCAGTCGGCGCGCTCCAACACGTGCCGGAAGAAGCCAGCCACGTCACCAATGTCTAGTTCGGGGTTGTCGTCATGGGCCACGATCAACAGGTACTTGGTCAACGACAGTTGGCCCTGGCCGAGGATGGCGTTGGCCTGCGTCAGCAACTCCTGGGGCCTGTGCAGTGCGTGGTACGGTGTGTACCGTTCACTGCCGATGGCCAGGGTCAGCGGATGCACCCCCGCGGCGTCGACGGCGTGTACGCAGTGCACACCGGGAAGCACGGTCGGGATGATCGGCCCGGTCAGTTCGTGAATGAATTCGCCGAACGTTGTATCTTCCTGCGGCGGACGGCCCACGACGGTGAACGGCCACACGGCGTCGGGGCGATGATAGACGTGCTCCACGCGCAGCACGGGGAAGTTATGCGCCAGACTGTAATAGCCCAGATGATCGCCAAACGGGCCTTCCGGAAGTTGCTTGTCCGCCAGGATCGTACCCGTGATGCAGAAGTCCGCTTCGGCATAGATGGGCAGCGGGCCAGCGAGACCACCGTTCGCGGCGGCGGACCGTCGGCGGTGATCGATCAGCGGAATGCGGTGGCCGGCCAGCGCTCCGGCGAAGGTCAGTTCCGACAGATCTTCCGGCAGCGGCAGCACCGCAGCCAAAGCCATCGCGGGTGTGCCGCCGACAAACACGTTCACGCGAAACGGCTGTCCCTGGCGAATGGCCGCCGCATGATGCACGCCGATCGTGCGGTGGAGTTGGTAGTGAAATCCCACCTCGCGATTCGGTTCGTATTGACCGCCGGAAAGCTGCACGCGGTACATCCCTAGATTCGATCTCCTCAGCCCCGGCTGTTCCACATTCTCTGTGTACACTTGCGGTAGCGTGACGTAGGCTCCGCCGTCGTCCGGCCACGATTTTAGTTGCGGCAAGCAGTCGATCGTGGTCTCGTGGGCCAGCACCGGACCGGTCGAGCAGCGTCGCGGCAGCGTGTGCAGGGCGGTCAGCGGCGCTGCCAGGTAGCGGGTCGGGTGTCGGAGTGCCTGCGTGGCATCCGTCTTCAGCTCGATCAACCGCCGCACACGCTCCAGCGTATCGCGAAACAGGTACCGCGCCCGCTCGATGGTGCCGAACAGATTCGAAACCATCGGGAAGCGGCAGTGGGTCACGTTCGTGAACAGGACCGCCGGGCCGCGCGCGGCATAGACCCGACGCTGGATCTCCGCGGCCTCCAAGTGCGCGTCGACGGGATCTTCGAGACGAACCAGCTGTCCGGCGGCTTCCAAATCACGCAGGCACTCTTGCAGATTGCGATAACCCACGGTGTAATCCTAGTCTTTCCAACTTGCCCCCTTGTGGACATCCCTGCGAACATGATAGACAGAAAGCCCCACTCTTCACAGGATTGCACCTCATGAAAATCACTGCCACGGACGTTAAAGTCACAGAAATCGAAGCCGATGCAGTTGTCGTCGGCGTTGACTCCCAGGACGGCTTGACCACGGAAGCCCAGCAAGTCGACGCTGCCACCGGTGGCTTACTGACGCGACTACTGCAACGCGAGGAGATCTCCGGGAAGGCGGGGAAGATTACGACCTTGTTGGCGCCCGGGGGAGTCCGAGCGGGCCAGGTGGTAGTGATCGGTCTGGGAGAGCGTGAGAAGTTTGGTCGCGGGGAGGCCTTTCGCGCGGCGGCCGCGGCGGCGAAGAAACTGGCCGAGAAGCAACGCGCGCGCGTCGGCTTCTATCTCGGCGAAGGCTGGACCGAACCCCAGGTTGAAGCCGGCGTCTGCGGAGCGATGGTCGGCTGCCACGGGCAGGATTTGTATCGCGCGGAGAAGGACCTTTATCCGTTCGAGGAAATCCTCTGGGACGACGCCTACGAGTCGGTGTTGCAGGCCGGGCAAATTTTCGGCGAAACCGTTAACTTGATTCGGCAACTCGTGAACGAGCCTCCCAGTCGTCTGTATCCTGTCGTGTTCGCGGCCGAGGCCCGGAAGTTGGCTGAGGAAAACGGTCTGACCATCGAAGTTTGGGACGAACAGCGACTCGAAGCGGAACGCTGCGGTTCCTTACTGGCCGTGGCGCGCGGTTCCTCCAAGCCGCCGCGACTGGTGATCATCGAGCACCGCGGCGGAGTGCCCGACGCGCCGCTGCTGGCCCTGGTCGGCAAGGGCGTGACCTTTGACTCCGGCGGCTTGTCGCTGAAGCCGACCGACAGCATGAAGACCATGAAGTGCGACATGGCGGGGGCGGCGACCGTCCTGGCCGCGGTGCTGGCCATCGCGCGGTTGGAGTTGCCCGTGAACGTGATCGGGCTGATGGGGTTGGTCGAGAACATGATCGGCGGCAACGCCTACAAGGTGGGCGATGTGCTGACGGCCCGCAGCGGCAAGACGATCGAAGTGCTGAACACGGACGCGGAAGGACGGTTGGTGCTGGCGGACGTACTCCACGTGGCGGTCGAACGCGGCGCGGCCAAGATCATCGATCTGGCCACCTTGACCGGCGCTTGTGTGGTGGCCTTGGGCACCGACGTGGCAGGGCTGATGACCAACGATCAAGCCTGGTGCGACGTGGTCAAGGCCGCTGCCGACAGTTGTGGCGAACCGGCTTGGCAACTGCCCATGTTCGCGGAGTTCACGGAACAGATCCGCAGCAAGGTGGCGGATATCAAGAACGTCGGGGAAGGACGTTGGGGCGGCGCCATCACGGCGGCCAAGTTCTTGGAGGAGTTCGTCGAGGGCAAGCCGTGGGTGCATATCGACATTGCCGGGCCGGCCTTCCTGGAGAATCCCAAGCCGTGGCTGGATGCGGGCGGCACGGGCGCCTATTTGCGGACGCTGGTCGAGGTCGCGCGGCAGTGGTAGGCTAGCGCCAAACGGGTTTTCCGGTGTTGGCATTCACTTTGGCATTTGACGAATGCCCCCGGCTTGCCCGGAGGATACTTACGTTTGTTGCTACACAAGCCCTACACCTCACTCCCCCGTTTCGCCCGCGGCGGCGAAGCCGCCGCGGGCGAAACGGGGGAGTGAGGTGACGCGGGGGAACGCCTCCTGTAGCTGCGAACGTGAGCCTCCACGGGGCAAGCCCGTGGCATCCAATTCACAGAACCATAAGATCTCATTCTTTACGCGAATCGCCCCATAACCGTTTGGTGCGAGTGCTCCGTCGCCCTCCGAGTGGCGAGTTGAGATCGATTGTTTGCGACCCCAGGCCGCGTTAGGTTAGATCCTCGCTGCTCCCACCGAGAAACTCCGTCGCGGAGGGGTACTCTGTCGGGGTCTTCCCCAGGATGTTGAGGTGTCGGACCAACGCCAGGGCATTGGCAAGTCGCTTGCCCGCGCGGCCGGGATGCTGAGCGGGGGCGCTCACCAGCCCCTCCCCGGTCAAGAGTTCGTCCAGCGAGCGATATCGCTGCTGCGGATTGAAATCGACGGACTTGAGGACCAGACAGGGCGTGCAGTTGGCACTGATCCTGGTGAGCAGATGGGCCGTGTTGTGGCTGTAGACCACCAGCGTATCGCTCGGACGCTGGAAGGCGGCCCAAGACCTGCAAAATTCATCCGGAGACAACGCCTGGGAAAAATGTTCGTGGGTCAGCTCCAGGTGTCCGAGGAAAGACTCCTGCAAGGGAAATTCGGGTTGGATCGCACCCACAAAACGCTCGCCAGTACCGAATCGTTGGGCCACCCAAAATACCGGATAACGTGGAACCCGGTCGCAGCCACGTCCACCGGCTGCCGATTCACCGTAGGCCACCACGACGTGGTCTAGGTCACCCAGCAGCGCCAGCGGGATGTTCCGGGAGGTGCGGTGGCGGCTTTCATTGCGGCGCCAGCCGTACTCGGACTTGGCATGCGCCAATTGACGCTCGACCATGCAGTTGAAGGCTTCCAACAGTTGCTCCAGGCCGTTGGTGTCCGGTTCCAGAATGCGCAAAGCAGCGACGGTCGCTTCGAGGGTCGAAAGTGACGTGGCATTGGGTTCTCGCCGCAAGCGGTAACGGCTGGGGGAAGCGGGCGCGAGCTGGTAACGCGGCAAGTCGTGAAGTGCCGCGATGTCGCGAACCAACGTCTTGGCATGGTGCCAAGTGCCATCGAGGACCACGAGCTGTTCGGGACGCTGATCCGGGGGCACGTCCGAAATCAACGGCGTTCCGAGCCCCGGGTACAACAGGCCCGCGCGCGGCTTGAGCTGAAGTCGGGCCGCTAGGCGGGTGGTTTGATCCACCAGGAGACTCGAATTCTTGAGCGCCTTCCGCACAATGCGGGCCGTGTTGAAGGGATGAAAACGCTCGCGAATATGCTGCACGATCAGCACTTCCGTCTTGTTCTCGATGGTGGGGATCGCGGCGCAGAAACAATCGTTCTTCGGTCGAAAGCAATCGTAACAACGGTCTCTGGGGACGCTGCCCAGGGTTTGATCTTCGGCTTGTCGCGTTCGCATGGAAGTCAGACACGACCCTTCTCGTAGCCTGACTCTCCAGAGCCGGGCAGTCTCGAAAGCGACTCACCACTGAGGAGTCGCACAACACGGCTCTGGAGAGCCATGCTACTTTGGTTGCGGCCGTAGGTCGCATTGACAACTGCCCCTCAGTTCTTCCAATAGTCTGCGCGGCACGCCGATGTCCAGGACGTGCACTTGGCCTAGACAGGTTGCCGCGGCGGGCACAGCAAAACCCGGTTTGGCAGCTACAAAAGTACAGGTGTGGTCAGCGCGGAACGTGCAGCGCGCCGGTTGCCCCGTCTCGCAGTCCAGGCCGCTGGGCAAATCCACAGCCAGCTTCCTGGCCCGGTGCGAGTTCAGCAGCTCGATCACCCGGTCCAGGGGCGGGCGAGGTTCGCCTGTTGACCCCGTTCCCAGCAACGCGTCCACGATCCAATCGGCTTGCGCCAATTCGACCTGCAGCGTGGCGTCGTCTACGGTCGGCAGGACCCGCACGGGAACGTCACACCGGCACAGAATCCGGTAGTTGGCCGCCGCGTCATCCGGCAGTTCTTCCGGACGCCCGAACAGCAAGACCCGCGCACGGTAACCGCGCAGGTCCAAGTGCCGGGCGATCACAAACCCATCGCCGGCGTTATTGCCTTTGCCCGCACAGACGACAACCGGGCCCGCAATGCCCAACTCGCAAAGCTTGTCGGTACAGCCCCGGCCGGCATTTTCCATCAACACCAACCCGGACATGCCGTAATCTTCGATCGCCCGGCGGTCCACTTCGCGAACTTGTTGTCGACTCAGGCAGGGTGGAATCATGGCGGGAACTTCGCAAGTCCGGTTGGTCAGGTTGGCTCAAGGCCGTACAATACAATTTCAATTTGGGACAACATCCAGCATGATAGCGAGAATCGAATTGGTTGAGGAGGACCGAGATGCCGCTTTACGAGTACGCCTGCAAGAAGTGTAACAGTGAATTTGAACTCCTGATTCGTAGCGACGAGCCACCCGAGTGCCCGGGTTGCGGCAGTCGTAAACTGGAGAAGCTGCTGAGCGTCCCTGCGGCCCACATGGCGAGTTCCAGCCAATTGCCCATGTGCAGCGTGTCGCCGCCGGGCGGCTGCGGCTCGCCGACTTGCGGCATGGGCCATTGCCCAATGGATTCCTAATCCGGATTATTCAGGTAGAGTGGGGCAAGGGGGCGGAGGAGGGTCAAGGGAAAGGATGGCAAGGGAATCAGATAACCCGTGCCGACTGCGCTCCGGCGTTCCTCATCCCCTACTCCCCCATTACTCTG
Source organism: Planctomycetota bacterium (assembly GCA_026692885.1). The sequence continues at coordinate 16,305 of JAPLNJ010000616.1, forward strand.
CCCAACATTCCCTAGCCCAAGAATCGCTGCGATTCGCTGAAACCTCAGGCTTTGAGTGTCCGCTCGATGTTGGCCAACCGCGTCGCGAACGGCGGGTGCGACGAGAAGTAGCTGTCCAACGCGGTCTCGCCGGGCCGCTGGGTCCGTAACAGCTCCAACACGCGGCACGCGGCGGTGGGGGCCAGGCCGGCAAACCGGAGCAGTTTCACTCCGATGGCGTCGGCCTCCAATTCCTGATCCTGCGAGTAATCGCTCCGCACGAGCTGGCGGGCCAGTTGGCGGAGTGCTTGCCGCAAGGCACTGCCGCCGGGCGCAGCGCTGAGCAGCAGCGATAACAGCGAATTGCCCATGATCCGGTCCTTGACGTGCGAACGGAGCACGTGCCCCATCTCGTGCCCCAGGACGAACGCCACCCGATCGAATCCCGGCTCGCCAAGAGCTTGGGAGGGCAAGGCTCCTGCCGAGCCTCGCAGCACTACCGGCTCGGCAGGAGCCTCGTCCTCCCGGGCCGGTCTTCCCGCGACGGTCCGGGCGTCGGGATGCTGGTCTGCCACACAGAGATCCAGCAGTGGTTGAGTGATGTAAATGAACCCGCCCGGCAGCGCGAAGGCGTTCACCTCGCGACCGGGCAGAACCCGGAACCGGAACCGGCGTTTACGCTTCTTGAGACAGGCCACCAGCTGCTGGCCGCAGGTTTCGACCAGCACATCATTCACCGGCTTTTGCCCTTCCGGCAGGTCGGCCGACAGGGCTTCTGCCAAGTCGTGACCGACACGGTATTCGGCTTCGACCGCCTCGTCTTCGGTGCCCATCAACTCCTGGCCCAACCAGCGAGCTTTGCGCAACCAGCGCCCGGTATTGCGTCCGAGTTCTTCAAAGAAACTTGGCATACTACTTCGCCACCGGCTTGATCTTCACGTTCCGGTAGGCGACTCCCGCACCGTGATCCTGGAAGCCGATGTGGCCTTCGCGTTTGAAATCCTTCAAGGCGGTGCGGTACTTGTTCGGCGTGCCGTCCGGATTCTTGCCTGCCGTGGACCATTGATTGAGATCCGTATCGATGATCTTCTCGCCGTTCATTTCCACCGTCAGCCGGTTGTCGATGGCCGTGATGACGGCGTGATTCCACTCACCCGCCTTGGTCACTTCCTTCGTCGGGGCCAGGGCATCATAGAAGGCGCCGACACTGTGTTTGCTCGGCTGCTGCGACGGGCGGTCGACTTGAATCTCGATGCCGGTCTGCACGTTGTCACGCGGATTGTCGGTGCGGATGAAGATGCCGCTGTTGCCCTCCGTCTTGAATTCGACGTCGAGCACGAAGTCTCCGAAGCGGTCCTTGGTCCAGATGTCGCCCGCCGAACTCTTGCGGACCAGGGCTCCGTCCTCGACGACCCAGCCCGCTCCAGGCTCTTTGCCCGCCGCATTCTGCCAGCCGGATAGATCCTTGTCGTTGAACAGGGACCGCCAGCCTTGCGACTCTGCGGCCGAACCGCAGGCCGCGGACCAGCACAAACTGCAGGCCAGCGTCGCCATCAGCACAGTTACCAGCGAAGATCGTTTCATCATCAGGCTCCTTGGGAAAGGGGAAATGGAGGAAGTAGTCAACGCAATCTACTACGGCAATGGACGCACCCGGACGTTACGATAAGCGACGGGGCCGTGGTCGCCTTGCAGCAACAGCGGGCCAGTCGGCTGTTCAGCGTTCCAATGGGCCGCCCGGGTGGGACCGCTCACGGACACATTTTCGTGGACGACCGTGCCGTTGTGCACCACCTTGACGAATTCGGCCGGCCGGGTCTTTTGGCCGGCCGCATCGAAACGCGGCGCACGGAAGGTCACGTCAAACGTCTGCCATTGCCCCGGCGCGCGGGCGACATTGACGCGCGGCGAGTGACCATCCACTTCATGATTGTCCAGCCAGCGTGGATAAATCCCGCCGCTCTCGATCACGGGATACTTGTCCTTGGTCACGCCGAAACTGTCATAGATCTGCACATCGTAGCGGCCCATGAAGTACACCCCCGAGTTGGAGTGGGCAGAGATCATGAACTCGACGTGAACTTCGACGTCGCCGAACTCCTGCGTGCTGATCAGATCCACGGTCCGGCCTTGGGGGCCGTTGACAGCCACACCCGTACCCGGCTGCCAGGTGAGTCGCTGAGCGTCCTGGGGATCCACAGCCACCGCACCTGCGATCGTCCAATCCCCGGCCGGCTGCCGCCAGGCACTCAGGTTTTGGCCGGAGAACAATTCGAGCCAGCCGTCGTCGCCAGCCTGAGCGACGGTCGTCATCGCCCCTAGGCCAATCACCACTGCAAAAATTCGCGTCGTCATAATGGTCGCTCCTGCATGTTGAAGTCTCGTAGGTCAGGCTTTCCAGCCTGACGTTGCATCAACTTACGTAGGGTACATCAAGCTCGCCCCTGCCTTTGGTGCATCGTCGCCAGCGGCAAATGCCGATTCTCCGCTGGCAGCCTTGGCCAACGCTTGCCGAGCGCCGATGTACCAAGCGAATCGCTGGCTCGATGCACCCTACAAGCAACAATGTCAGGCTGGAAAGCCTGACCTACACCACCCACGGTTCTCGCGAAGCGCGCGCCAGCATCCGGTTGGCCGTGTCGTCGTTCGGGAACTGCTCACGGTCCGGATTCCAGCGGAGCTTCCGGCCCAACTGCATGGCCATATTGCCCAGGTGGGCCACCGAGCAACAGCGATGACCAATCTCGGCCGGGAAATACGGCTCCTTCCGCGACTTCACGCAGTCCAGGAAGTTCCTGTGTTCGCCGGCAAAGCAGGTCTCCAGATGGATCTCGTTGGGGCCGATTACGGAGTTCAGAATCTCTGGCGCACTGGCCTCCAACTTGCCGATCCAGCCGTCGTTGCCCACCCAGCCGTCTGTGCCCTCGAACCGTACCCCCACGCCGCCACTGTCAACAAACATCTCGACACCGCTGGCGTATACGTACCGTAAGTGATACTCGTAGTAGCTGTCATACAGGCCCTGGGGATAACACTTGCCCGTGCCTTCGATCTCGACCGGGCCGGTGCGTTCCGTGTCGTTACCCCACTGCGCGGTGTCCAGGCAGTGCGCGCCCCAGTCGGTCAGCATGCCGCCGGAGTAGTCCGTGATCCAGCGGAAGTTCCAGTGCGTCCGGCCCGAGCAATAGGGTGCCCAAGGCGCCGGGCCGAGCCACAGGTCCCAGTCGAAGCCCGGCGGCACCGGTTGCGGCGTCGGATCGCCGGGCCCGCCCGGGCCCGCCGGCAGTTTGACGTAGATCCGCTGCAGCTTGCCCACACGTCCGTTGCGCACCAACTCGGCCATCCGGTGATAGACCTGCAGCGAACGGTCTTCGGTCGAAGTTTGATACACTTTGCCGTAGCGGCGAACCGTTTCGACCAACTGCCGGCCTTCGGCAATCGTCCGCGTGGGCTTCTCACAAATCACGTCTTTACCCGTGCGGAGCGCCATCAGCGAAAGCGGTACATGCCAGTGGTCCGGCGTGGAAATACAGGCCACGTCGATGTCATCTCGCTGGAGAATTTCTCGGAAATCCGCCGGGCACGCGCAGTCGCTGTTCTGATACCGTTGATTGACCCGCTCGCGGGCGCCGTTGCGTCGCGCCGGGTCCACGTCGCAAACCGCCAGGACGTGAGCGTCCGGCTGGCCGAGAAAAGCCATCAGGTTCTTGGTCCCTTCGCCGCCGACCCCAATCGAGCCGATCGTGATCCGGTCGCTGGGCGGGACACGCCCGGGTGCGGCAAAGACGGAGGCAGGCAGGATCGTCGGGGCCAAGCCCGCGGCCCCAACCAGTGCCGTGCTTTTCAGAAAAGTCCGCCGGGATGGTCTGCGTTGTGGCATGCTGTTGCTCCTTTGGCTAGTTACTTCCCCAAACAGTACAGCGACTTCTTGCCGCGAACGTAGAGCTTACCATCCGAGACAGCCAGCGAGGCCAGGGTCTCGTCGTCCAATTTATTCTCCGCAAGCTTTTCGAACCGGTCCGACGCGGCCACAACCGTCGTCAAGCCGGCGGTATTCAGGAAGTAGATACGATTCTCGGCCACCAACGGCGAAGCCCGGTACTGGCCGGGTAGCCGCTCACGCCACTTCGCTGTACCGGAGCGTGCGTCCAGACACGTCGCAAACCCGTCGTTGGTGATAAAGCACAGCAGCTCGCCGCATACCACCGGAGTCGGACTGTCCGAGGTGCCGCGATCGTACTTCCACGCCACATCGGCCTGGGAGCGCTCGCCCTGGCCGTCAAGCTTAACCGCCAACAGCGGCCGTCGCATGCCCTGCGTGATGAATGCCAAGTCGTGGGCGACGACCGGCCCAGGTATGACGCGGTTGCCATCCAGCCCAGGCAACCACCACAGTCGCCGGCCGGTAGCCGGGTCATAGGCGTCCAAGATCTGGCCACCCATGACGATCAGTTCTGTTGTGGGGCCGTGCCGCCACAGCAGCGGCGTGGCGTAGGAGTCACCGCATTCGGCGGGCGCTGCGGTCGGACGCAGTGTGAACCAAGCCCGCTCGCCAGTGCGTTTGTGGTGGGCGACCACGTAACTCGGTGACGGCTCGCCGGGCAAGTCGCGGCAGGAGTCCTGCAGGCACACGGAGAGCACCAGATCGCCCTCCAACACCGGGCTGTTGGCATGGCCCCACCAGATGTTGTATCGGCCGTGATCTTCCTGAAGATTCCGCCGCCAGAGTTGCGTTCCCGTCAGATCGTAGGCGGCCAGCTCGCCGTTGCCGAAGTGGGTGACCAAGACCTCGCCGTCGGTGACGCAGGATGGGCTGGCCAAATTCTGGTCGGCGTGGAACTTCTGCTCCCGCCGCCCGTCGCCCGCTTTCGGGCTGAGCGAGGCCGCGCGTGGCGTGGGTCCCGTGCCGACCTCACGCGTCCATTCGACTTTTCCCGAACGCCTGTCGATCTTCAGCGACACCAGGCGCTGGTCGTCGACGTGGCAGGTCAGAAAAATGGCATCGCTCCAGATGATCGGCGTGCTGTTGCCCCAGGACGGCAGGCCGCACTTCCACACGAGTCCGGACGTTTCGCTCCAGGTGAGCGGCAATCCTGTTTCGCGACTTGTGCCGTTCTGATCGGGACCGCGCCAGTTTGGCCACGGGTCGGCTCGGACTTCCCCAGACCCGAGGACCAAACCGAGTGTAGCCAACAGGAACCAGCGAGCACGAGCGAAGACCATGCGGGAAACTCCGGCAGTGTGTACAGGTGTGGAGACACGGCGGTCAGCAGCGTCAGGCCGGCCAACCTGCGCAGGGCGGGCTTCCAGCCATCCTGCGAACAGCGTCAACCGTGGCCCATAACATAACATGCCGCCCCGGTGAAAACTACCAGCCGAGTCCGCACCTCCTGATTGCTTGTGCCTGGCCAATGGTGTAGCCTGTCCGCAACACGGTCTGACTCAGGCGATCCTTTAGAACCGGGTCAGACCAGGCGAGGGCCGCGCACAGCGGCGACGAAAGGGCCACTTGCGCAACCCAGGCGTGACCCATCCACCAACCCAGCGGAGAAGAACGATCATGAAACAAAACGTGACACGACGTGGATTTCTGGGAGCGGCCGGTGCCGTGGCAGCAGCGGGCGCGGTTACGGGTGCAGTCCAGGCCGCGGAGGAAAAGCCGCAGGCTCCGGTCAAGTCCATCAAGATCCTGGCCATCGGCTGCAGCCCGAAGGCGGTCAGCTCCACGGCGGCCTCGCTACAAGTCTGCTTGGACGCCGCCAAGGCGGTCGCCCCAGATCGCATCGAAGTCGAGCTGATCCTGCTGGCCGGCCTGCGGATCAATGGGAACGTCGCCGCCGGCGTCCCGCTGGAACCCGGCGAGCGGGACGACTTCCCCGCGTTGGTTCCCAAGCTGACCGACCCCGCGGTGGCCGGCATCATCATCGGCTCGCCCGTGTACTTCGGCAATATGTCGTCGCTGTGCAAGGCTTTCCTGGAGCGGCTGATGACGTGTCGTACCGAGGGCTTCACGCTGAGCAACAAAGTGGGCGGCGTGTTGGCCGTGGGCGGGGCGCGCAACGGTGGCCAGGAACTGACGATCAAGTCGATCCAGACGGTCCTGTTTTCGCAAGAGATGATCGTCGTCGGCGAGACTCGTCCGACCGCCCACTTCGGTCCGGGCGTGTGGAATAGCAAGAGCTTTGGCGAAGTCACCAAAGACGAAGTCGGCATGACCGCCGTCAAGGCCCTTGGCCGCCGCGTCGCCGAGGTGGCCCGGCTGGTGACCAAGGCCTAACGCGGATGAGCCTGGGCGGTCCTGCTTGTAGGGTGCATCGAGCCAGCGATTTGTCTGGTACATCGGCGCTCGGCAAGCATTGGCCAAGGCTGCCAGCAGGGAATCGGCATTTGCCGCTGGCGACGATGCACCAAGGGCTGGGGCGAGCTTGATGGTAAGGTTGCGCACTGCTGTCCGTGCTGGCCACGGTCCGGGTGGCTGGCGGCTGAGCCTAAGCGAAGCCCCAGTACCCGGTTTCTGGGGTATCGCTGCACTCTGCCCCAGCCACCCTGATCCCCTGCTGCTAGCGTTTTGCGCAAACTTATGATCAAGGCCGGCTGGGGCGAGCTTGATGGTCCCCACCCTACCAACGACGTGAGTTGCTGCGCACGCACCGCACCCGTTACACTATCGGCATGACTCACGCTTTGCCTGACCTGTTGCAAATCCACCGTTGCCCCCAGCTCCAGGAAGCCACGTTGGTGCTCGCGTTCGCCGGCTGGATGGACGGCGGCGACGTGTCCACCGGCACGGTTCGGCGACTGGTGCACTTGCTGAAGGCCCCGACGATCGCCGAGATCGATCCGGAGCCGTTCTACATCTTCAACCTTCCCGGCTCGATGGAGATCGCCACCCTGTTCCGCCCCTATGTCGACATTGTGGACGGTGTCATCCAGCACATCGACTTGCCGACCAATACCTTTTACTCGCACGATCCGGCGAATCTGGTCCTATTCATCGGCCACGAGCCGCAGCTGCGCTGGCGTACTTTCGGCGAGTGTATCTTCGGTTTGGTGCGTCGCGTCGGGATCCGCCGCATCCTGTTCGTCGGCGCGTTCGGCGGAGCGGTGCCGCACACGCGCGAGCCGCGGCTGTACGTCACCTGTTCCGACGCCGACCAGCTGTCCGAGCTGGCCCGCTACCGTCTGCGGACCACCCAGTATCACGGGCCCGGCTCGTTCACCACCTACTTGATGACGCAGGCCCCGTCGGCCGGCGTCCAGATGACGGCCTTGGTCGCCGAGATTCCCGGCTACCTGCAGGGTACGAATCCGTTGTGCATCGAAGCGGTCACGCGGCGGCTGGCGAAGATCCTCCACTTGCCGCTGGACCTGGCCTCCTTGCGCACCGCCAGCACCGCCTGGGAACTGGAAATCTCCAGCCTGATCGAACAGAACGACGAACTGGCGGAAACGGTGCGGCGGTTGGAAGAAGCGTACGACAACGAACTTCTCGAACTCGACGCGGACAATGTGTGAAAGGCGGGAACCAGGCATGCCGCTGATCGAGCTGCGTGACATCCGCAAAATCTACACGCTCGGCGACGTCGAGGTGCAGGCCCTGGCCGGCGTCTCGCTGGACATCGACCGCGGAGAGTACGTGGCCCTGATGGGTCCGTCGGGATCGGGCAAGTCCACCCTGATGAATACCCTCGGCTGCCTGGATCGGCCGACCAGCGGCAGTTACCTGCTGGACGGCCTGGAAGTGGTGACGATGTCCCAGGATGACCGGGCTCGTCTGCGCAACCACAAGATCGGTTTTGTGTTTCAGAATTTCAACCTATTGTCGCGCACCAGTGCCTTGGAGAATGTCGAACTACCCCTGCTGTATGCAGGGACCCTGAGCGGACGCCGCCGGCATGAGCGGGCCAAGAGTATTCTGGGACGTGTCGGCCTGGACGACCGCCTGGACCACCATCCCTCGCAGTTGTCGGGCGGCCAGCAACAGCGGGTTGCCATCGCGCGGGCCTTGGCGAATGAACCGTCGATCTTGCTGGCCGACGAGCCGACGGGTAATCTCGATTCACGCACCAGCCGCGAGGTGATGGAGTTGTTCCGGCAGTTGAACGAAACAGACGGGATCACGGTGATTCTTGTGACTCACGACCAAGACGTGGCCCGCCACGCCCGCCGGGCGATCGTCATCCGGGACGGGCTGGTCGTCAGCGATGCCACGGATTTCCACCAGGCGGTCGAGGCCCTGCACGGGGACCCCCAGGTCTGACGAATTCCGCGACCGTGCCGACCGCCTGGAATGGGACCTAACAGGCTAGCCCTACAGCCCGTCTCAGATGACCTTGCACCAACGCTAGCGGCGACAGCAATGACTGCATCCCCCTCGCATTGGGCTTGACATTTTCTGCGTTATTCGTCCGCTTCGTCGTCGTCCATGTCCTCGTGCCAGTACCGATCTTCCTCGCGTCTCATGTCTTCAATGGCAGCTTGGCAGGTCGTCGGCGTGACCATTTCGAAGCCGCCTTCTAAATGCTCTCGAAGACCTTGCATGGTGGAATCGCATTTCGTCGCACAATGGTTCTTGACGACGCCCCAACATGTTTCGATCGGTTGAAGTTCAGGATGATACTGGGGCGTTCGCAAGATCTCATGGCCTTTTGCTTTGGCAATTCGATCCAATTCGTATTCAGGTTTTGGACAAAGGGTACGGCACAATTGCAGCAACTCCGGTTTCAGCATTGACTCCTCGTAAATCGCAGGATGGTTTCCCTGAAGCCAATCGATCAAATCGGCCCTTTTTGTGGAAGTCGTGGGATAAGACGTGCCTTCTACGTAGACATTGTGATAAGGCGCGTTGTCCATCACTATCAGTGAACCGGCGGGAATCTGAGGGAGCAAACACTCGACGAACCATTTGCGGAAGTTTTCGAAGTTCATCTGGCCATGATAGTCGCCTGTCCGTTTCTTGGCTTGAAAGACTAACTTCGCTCTGTCCACCCATCCTTCGGCCGTGATCGCGTGAACCAAAATCAAACGAGGCCATTTTCCCGATGGTTTTTGCACCCAAGGCCCTTCTTCCGCAAAGTACCAAGTCCGTTCCGAAGAGTGATTCACATTGACGTAACTCTCATCAAGATAAACTTCAGGACCAATCGTTCCACCTTGGGCATCTCGGTTCGCAAGCTTGGCTCGCAAATAAGTTCGACGTGCAATCAGCACATCGTCACGCTCTCGCAAAGCCGACTTCCGCCGCGACTTTCCAAAGACAAAGCCCATTCTTCCCAGAGCCCTTGCCAATGTGGCCTTGGGGATCCTCTCATAGTGTTCATCGAGCCAGTTGGAGAGGTCCCTTAAACTGACATGGCTTCCCTCGCGGTTGAGTTGTCGAATCTCGTGTCGTATCACGGTTTCCAAGGCAGGCTGGATGCGATAGGGTGGTTTGCCTTTGGCCGCCAAATCGGGAGACGTGAGTGTTCCTATTTGATGATAGTCGCTGACAATTTCCTTCACGACACGTTCGCCAAGGCCAAGACGTTCAATGATTGATTTCCGGTAGGAATCTGAGACGATCAGCGTTTGTTCGCCTGGACTCATCGGTCACGTACGTGCGGTTGACGATTGGGAAGAGCGGTCCCCTGTTGACACCGGAAGGACTTAACTGTGGAGACGATCTTGCAGCCACGTACGCCCCAGCAATTCGCCCTCGTCGTAATCTTCGTGCTGTTTGGTGATTCCGGCTGAGCCTAAGAGCGAGCGTGCGGTCCAGGATGGCCTGCCTGCCGCCGAGCGATCGCCAACCAACGACTGGCCATGCTGGCGTGGGCCGAATGCCGCTGGCGTGGCGGACGGTCGTAAACTTCCGTTGCGTTGGAGCCGGACCGAAAACGTCCGCTGGTCGGTCAAGTTGCCGGGATGGGGAACGAGTTCGCCGGTGGTCGACGCCAAGACGCATGCCGAGTTGTGGCGCTATGGCGAAGGCGAAGGGCCGTTCAACGGCGAGATCATCGTCAGTCCGACCTGCGGGGACGACCTGGTGTTCCTGCAGTTGTGGCGTCAGAGTCGCATTCACGCAATTCGGCTCACCGGCGATCAGCAACCACCGGAGCCGGCTTGGGTCAGCGACAAGCCGGGTCCCCAGGAACCCTCGCTGCTTTACTACCGTGGACTGCTGTATGCTCTCCTGGACAACGGCGTTTTGGTCTGCTTGGACGGGAAGACAGGCCAGGAGCAGTACCGAGAGCGGTTAGGTGCCGCCTGCAATTCGTCGCCGATTGTCTGCGACGGACGGATCTACGTGAGCGACAACACAGGCACCACCTTTGTCGTCCAGGCTGGCCGGCAGTACCGATTGCTGACCACGAACGAGTTGGACGAACGAATCACGGCCTCGCCCGCCATTTCGGGAAATGAGTTGATTTACCGAACCGATTCCCAGCTCTATTGCTTAGGCCTGTCTCTGGGCCAGTGAACCCGTCCAACCACGCGATCCCGCTGGCCAACAGGCTGCCAGACGCCTATCCTGATGAAGGGGTTGAAACCGTTGCTGCTCAGCAGAAAGGATTGAAACCCAGATCGCGAAGCCCGGCTGAAGCCGGCTCCCAGAAATGCTTCGGGCAGCGGCTCCCACCAGCTGAAGCTGGTGGCAGACAGGGTGTCGGCTGAAGCCGACAACCGGACGACCAAGGCGGCCAATTGAACGTGAGCCACTTTCCGTTGCCCGCCGCCGCGAGTTACCGCCCAACCGGGAAGTTATTTTGGTCCGCGTTGCTACAGGAATGATCCAGTCTAGCGGGAGGCGAGGTCGTACAGCACCCCATACTCTTCGGCGGCTTTCGACCACGAGAACTGCACGGCCTGCGCGTGCAAGTTGGCCAGCATTCCGGCATATCCTTCGGGGTCCTGTTGATAGACCTGGATGGCCCTCAACAGAGCTCGGGTCAGGGCCTCGACCAACGCGATGTAGAGGGGATTCTCGCCGCGTGCGATCGGCTCCCCGCACTGCAGCAACTCGCGCCAGAGCAAACCCAATTCCTCCTCCGTGGCGACCGGGTGTTCTTCCCGGTAGAGCACTCCGGTGGCGTGGCTGCGATCTTGCTGGATGTCGACCACCTGCTGCACGAGGCCCCCCGTCGCGCGGGCGACTACCGGCGTGCCCTGCAGGTACGGTTCGGTGGCACCGCCAAAGGGCTCGTACATCGAAGGCATCACGCAGTAAGTCGCGCCAGCCATCGTTTCCAAATAGCCACGCTCCATCCGTTCCAGAACGCACAGCACCTCGCCCGGGCGGGAGGCCACGAGTTGTCGGAGATCGTTCGTGAAAGGCTCTGCGCCGCCGCCTACCGCGGGCGAAATCACGAAGCGAGCCAAGCCCGGTTCGAGGGCTTCGATCGCGCGGGCCAACACATCAAAGCCTTTCTGCCCCGGATCCAGGCGGCCAAACATCATGAAGACGGGTACGGTGTCGGGCAGCTCCAGCAGCTTTCGCCCCGGCCCGCCGTTCAGGTAGCCGATGGCACCCCGCGGTGGATTGTTGCTCCACAGCGACAACATCCGCCGCCGCAGGTCGTGCTTCTGTTGGAGCAGCTGCTGCGGTTGACGTTGACGTGCCTGGGCCAGGGCTTCGTCGGAGTAGACGGCAGTCGGTTTCAGAAATAGCCCGTTGTTCACACCGATCATCCCCTGCCGGGAGAAAATCTCCTGGAGATGATTGGCAAAATGGACTGTCTGCAAGGGATCCGCCGTCAATTCGCGAGCAAAGTTTCGGCTGACCGTCGAGCAGGGCGCATCGAGCAAGGGCAGCATGCACTCGTAGAACGTCTCTCGCCGCGGTACTGCTCCCAGCAGTTCTGCCACGCGCAAACTCGGCCAGCAGGCAGCCTCCGTGCGCTGCGTGATCAGCGCCAACTGGGCTTCGAGCAACGGGTTGTCGTAGGGATTGTGGGAGGTTGAGACCACGACCGCCGACCGCAGGGTCCGGTCCAGGATCGCCTCTTTGACGGTCAGTGCTGTCGACACGAATTGCCAGTCCTGGGGATGTAGCACGACATCCTCGGTCAGTCCCAAGGCGACCAGGATTCGGGGCACGGCGGCGCAGGCGAACAGGCTATCGTGCGCCAAGAGGGAGGGGGCATCAGGCGTGCTGGGACCGGTGTAGTCGTAGGGATCCAGGCCCTGGGGCCCGCCTGCGGCTTCGAAAAAACCCTCCGCTTCGAACAAGATCCAACGGATCCCGTCCTTAGCACGGAACTCCCAGAGACGCAATTCGTGCGTCTGGTCACCGAAGGTGACCGTCGTACGGGGTCCCTCGACCAGCGGACTCGAAGCAGAGTGCTCTGATTTGGCGGGGGCGTGTTTCAGACGGGCATGCAACGGGCTTAACACGACGACGGCACGGTTGCGCTCCTGCAGCGCCGGCGGCAGACTCTGGGCCACGGCAAACAGCCCGCCGCTTTTGGCAAACGGATTCTCATACACGCAATAGACGATCGTACGCCGGCCATTCCTCATCCGGCGGCGCGCCTCATCCAGACGTTCCATCTCGTCGGCCGTGAACAGTGCGCGGAGTGCCCAGCGGTCGTGTTGCCAACCCGACACAGATTGCTGAAATTCCCGATCGATCACGTGCCGTTTCCCGTAGCATGGCTCTCCAGAGCCGTGTAGTCTTTCCCAACATTTCGTGACTAACTGCACGGCTCTGGAGAGACATGCTACTAGCACCAAACGGTTTTCGGGGTTGTCGGTGTCAAGAATGGGGTTTTACGGTTTCGCATAGACGGACCGCCAGCTGGGGTCAGACGTACAGATTTCAGTTTTCGCGGGTAAAAGGCTTCCCCTCGGCTTGGGCACACGACCGCGAAAACTGAAATCTGTACGTCTGACCCCTTGTCTCACGCCCCGTCTCTGCTGAACCGTTAAGTCTCATGCTTTGCGCGCAGGGGCCAAAATATCGTTTGCTACTAGTACGGAACGAAACAATTCCTGGCGGCGATGGCGATTCAACGACGCAACCAGTCTACGGACTGCCCCGACGCGTGTCTACCGCCACAACCGGGCTCCTCCGGGCATGTCTGCTCCTTGACTTTTCCAGGGAAACTGCCACCATCGTAGAGCTGCAGGCACTGGCTGGTGACTCTTCTTATGATCCTCCGTCACGATCGATCACATCGCGTCCACGCCATCCCGGGTTTCACGCTGGTGGAACTTTTGGTGGTCATCGCCATCATCGGTGTTCTGGTGGCGCTGCTGCTGCCGGCCGTGCAGGCTGCGCGCGAAGCCGCCCGGCGGATGCAGTGTGGCAACAACCTGCGTCAACTGGGCATCGCGGCGCAGAACTTCCATGCGGCCCAGAAACGCCTGCCCCCGGGCTATCTGGGGCCGTGGCCGCCGGTGCAGGTGCCACCCATCAGCGACCAGTTTGTGGGCGTCTTGCCCTATCTGTTGCCCTTCCTGGAGCAACCACACATCCAGCAGCAGATCCTCACCGAAATGAACGTGGACAAGGTGGCGGCCCCCTGGTGGACCGAGCCGTCCACGTGGGCCATCAGCCAGGCCACGCTCGGCGCTTTCCTCTGCCCTTCCGATGACCCCACCAGGTCCGACACAGGCACTTTCGTGGGCCTGCACACTTGGTATGACGCCGCCGCCAGCAAGATTTGGCTCGACGGACTGTACATGGGCGGGTCCAGTGGAACTGCCCTGGGACGCACGGACTACGTCGGTTGCGGCGGCGGCATGGGAGTCACGCAAAACGCGTATTGGGATCTGCGGCGCGGCGTGCTCACAAATCGTTCGAAGAACACCCTCGCCGCGGTCCTGGACGGCACCAGCAACACGCTGCTATTCGGTGAATCGCTGGGCGGCCAATACGGCAACCAGCGGAAATTCTCCCACAGTTGGATGGGTAGTGGACCCTTGCCCGTGGCTTGGGGTTTGGGGGATCGGGGTTATGAGAACTTCAGTAGTTGGCATGCGGGTGTGGTGCAGTTCTGCTTGGTTGACGGATCCGTCCGCCCGATTGCGGTCACCATCCCCACACCTACGTTTATCAATCTGGGCGGCATGTCGGACGGCGAGGTCCCCGACCCAGGACGTTAGCGGCGGAGGGCACGCGAAGGGGTCGGGAGTGGGGTGTTCAGTTTGTCGGATTCTGCCCTGAATTGGTGTTTTCCCGAATGCCTGATTCTGTTCCATTCTGGCTTGCTTCGCGGAGTGATTATGAAATCCAGGATGACCGAGTGGCCCCTGGGGCACCCCTGCTGGTGATCCACAGGTTTTCGCCCCAACGGGGCAGCCACAAATCAGCCCAGGGCAAAGCGGAGCGGCGTAGCCGCGTAGCGCCGCCCTGGGTTATGAGAGGATTGAGAACACCAGCCCTGAAGGGGCGAAACAAGCCTTGGCCGCAGCGGACGAACGATGCGTGCGGGAAGAACCG
>JAPLNJ010000617.1 GCA_026692885.1 Planctomycetota bacterium
ACGACGCGAACAACAACGGACTGTTCGAGGCGTGTGAGAATCCGATCGCGAACGTGGAGATCTCGCTGCGCAACACCGCCGGCAAGACATTGGCCACGGCGCGCACGACGCAAGACGGCAGCTACAACTTCTCCGGTCTGACGGCAGATCAGTACCGACTCGTCGAGACACAGCCCGCCGGGTATCTGGATGGGCAAGACGCGGCCGGCACGATCTCCGGACGCGGGGTGGGTGCGGCGCTGAATCCGGGTGACGAGATTCGCGACATCGGTCTGCGATGGGGCGAGCAGGGGGTCGAGTACAACTTTGGCGAATTACTCGTTGGCAGCATCGCGGGGTACGTCCACACCGATCTGAATGGCGACTGCGTTTTCGATGCCGAGGAATCGCCCTTGCCGAGCGTGACGATCGAGTTGCGTAACGGCGACGGCCTGTTGCTCGCGACGACCCAGACGGACAGCCGAGGACACTACCAGTTCGACGGCTTGACGCCCGGCACGTACACGGTCAAGGAGCAACCGCCGAGCGGCTATTTTCACGGCGGGCAACAGGCCGGATCAGGGGGCGGCGATGACAGCCTGGATGACGTCATCAGCCAGATCGCAGTGGGCTCGGGCCGACATTTGACGGACTACGACTTTTGCGAGATTCCACCCAGCAGCGTGGCGGGCATGGTTTTCGTCGATCGCAACCAGAACGGTATTCTCGATCCGGGCGAAACGACGCTGCCCGGTGTCACCGTGCGTCTGCTGGACGCCGACGGCCGAACGTTGGCCACGGTCCGGACCGACTTTGCCGGCAGGTATCGATTCGACAAGTTGGCTCCGGGCACGTATACCGTCCAGGAAGCATCGCCTGCGGGCTACTTTCACGGCGGCCAACGGGCCGGTTCCGGTGGCGGCGACGATCGTGTCGACGACGTGATTTCGTCCATTGCGGTGCCCGCGGGCGAGTCGTTGGTCGACTATGATTTTTGCGAACGTCCACCCGGGCGTCTGTCGGGCTATGTGTTCCAGGACGGCGATCCGATTGTGATTCTGGAGGGAACACCGTTGCCTCCGCTCCGGCCTGAGCACGATGGCACCCGAAAGCCCGGCGACAAGCCCATCGCGGGAGTTATCCTGGAACTGCGCGACGGCAGCAAGGGGGCCCCGCTGAGCGGCGATCAGCTGCTGCCCGGCCTGTACCCGCCGGGTCCGGTGCGCACGGTCACGGATGACAACGGCTACTACGAGTTCCGCGGCCTGCCGCCAGGCCATTACGCGGTCTACGAAACCCAACCCGCCGACACTACCGACGGCCTGGACACGCCGGGCACGACCGGAGGCTTGGCCCTCAATTCCGAGGACCTCATCAGCCCGTCGGTAACGCAGGGTTGGAGCGGGCTCCCGCGTAGCGACGCCATCATCGGGATCCCGCTCGGAGTGGGGGCCGTGTCGGAGCAGAACAATTTCAGCGAAGTGTTGGTGGAGACGAAGCCACCCCGGCGGGACTACCCCCTGCCCGAGACGCCACCGGACGTACCTCCGACCCCACTGTTGCCGTTCTTCCTGGCTGCGCCTGTTCCTGTGGCCCCGTCCCTGATTTTCGTTCCGCCGCCCCCGGCGCAGACGATCGTTTCGTACGGGCCACACGGCACCATCGACTTCAGTTGGCACCTGAGTGTGGTCGATGCCGGCAAGCCACGCGGCGAGCGCGAGAGTGCGCCGCTGGAAGGTCTCGTGTGGCGGGCTACGATGTCGGTCGATGGGGGCCAATGGCACGCGCGACGGCTGCGGGAAGGACACTGGATCCTACGGACCCGGATCAACGAGGACGGAGCGGGTGAAATCCGGGAATTCGACTTCGGCCTGCCTGGCGGGATCCCGGTCGCGGGCGATTGGAACGGCGACGGGAACGACGAAATCGGCATCTTCTACCAGGGCCAGTGGTTCCTGGACCTCAACGGCAATGGCCGCTGGGACGACGACGATCTGTGGGCTCAGTTGGGCACCGAGTACGACCTACCGGTGACCGGCGACTGGAATGGCGACGGCAAAGACGACATTGGCATCTTCGGTCCCGCCTGGTTGGGAGATCCGCAGGCACTGCGTGTGGAGAGCGGTGTACCCGATTTGCGGAATCGTACCACGCCACTCTGGAAACCGAAGAACATACCGCCCCAACTCCAAGACGCGACCGATGGCGTGCGGCTGTTGAAACGCACTGCCAAAGGCCCGCTGCAGGCCGACGTGATCGATCATGTGTTCCGTTACGGCGTTGGCGTGCAGATTCCGGTCGTCGGCGACTGGAATGGCGACGGGATCAAGAACATCGGCGTGTTCCTGGACGGCCGTTGGTATCTGGACATGGACGGCGACGGCCGTTGGTCCGACGGCGATCAAATGGTCGATTTCGGGCAGGCTGGCGACATCCCGGTCGTCGGTGATTTCAGCGGCCAGGGCGTGGATCAGATCGGCGTCTACCGCAACGGCACGTGGATCATCGACATCAATCACAATTACCGGATTGACGCCCACGACAAAGTCTTCGAGTTGGGCGGGCCGGGCGACATCCCGGTCGTCGGCGACTGGGACGGCGACGGCGTCGACGACCCGGCGGTGTATCGCGACTCAGAAGCTGCCCCTGCCCGGCAGGCCAAGCAGGCCTCGCCGGCTCCCGCCGAAATCATCCACGAATAGCTGCCGGGTGCTGCGCTGGCGGAAACGTTCCGTCCAACGGCACGCCGAGAATCTCCTGCGCCAAGCGGCGATAGTCCTTGGCCCCGTTGGAGTCCGGTGCGTACTGGAAGATGGACTGGCCGAAACTCGGCGCCTCGGCCAAGCGGATGTTGCGACGGACCCGGGTCGAGAAGTTCCGGGCGCCGGCCCACACCGCGCTCAGGGCCTTCTGTCGCGCGAGAAACTCCTCGATGTCCGTCGTGACTTCCGCAGCCAGACGCGTACCGGATTCGTACATGCACAGGATCACACCGGTCAGCCGGAGCGAGGGGTTGAGCCGATACGCCACGACCTCGACGGTCCGCAATAGCTTGCCGAAGCCGTGCAAGGCCAAGAAATGTGGCTGCAGGGGCAAAAAAACCTCTTTCACAGCGGTCAAGGCATTGAGCGTGAGCACGCCTAGTGAGGGAGGACAATCGATGATCAAGAAATCAAATTCCCCGTCGTCCAGGACCATTTTGTCCCGCAGGATCACCTCCCGCCCCACCTCCCCGGCCAACTCCATTTCGGCCGCTGCCAGATCCAGGTGCGAAGGTACCAGCCAGAGATTGTCCTGGACCGCGAGTCGTGCTTCCGACAGACGCATGTCGCTGGTCAGTACCTGATATATCGACGGTTGATCGCCGCTCAGGGCGACGCCCAGGTGCAGCGAAGCGTGCGCCTGCGGATCGAGATCGATCAGACAGACCCGCTGGTCCATTGCCGCCAACGCGGCACTGACGTTGACCGCCGTGGTGGTTTTGCCTACGCCGCCCTTCTGATTGATAATCGCGATGGACCGCATCGGAGACTCCTGGTCTGCAGGGAACTTCGAACACACTTGACGGGCTGGATTATAAGCGTGAAACAGGAAACAGGGCCAGATGAAGATGCGTGCAAAGGGCCATCCGCCTACGGCCAAAGACTCGATTTGGTGCTAGCTCCCGTTGGTTCCGACGGCCAGATGGGCTACAAAGGGGGAAACACGGTCTCTAGCGAGATGTGCCACGACCACCCCAGGAGCCACAGCGTGCGAGTGATTATCGAGCAGGACCCTCTCGGCGCGAGTCGGCGCGGCGCGGAGTTGGTGGCGGACTTGATTCGCCGCAAACCGTGTTGTGTGCTGGGCTTGGCCACCGGCAGCACACCCCTGGGGCTCTACCAGCAATTGGTTCGCATGCATCGCGAGGAAGGACTGGATTTTTCGCGTGTGACCACGTTCAATCTGGACGAGTACGCCGGGTTGGGGCCGGCGCATCCGCAGAGCTATCGCTACTTCATGCAGGAACACCTGTTCGGACACATCAACATTGACCCCCAGCGGATCCATATTCCCGACGGGCAGGCGGCGGATTTCGAGACATCCTGTCGGCAGTACGAACAGCAGATCAAGGACGCTGGCGGGATCGATCTGCAGCTGCTGGGCATCGGGCGCGACGGCCACATCGCCTTCAACGAGCCCGGCTCGTCCTTGGGCAGTCGCACCCGAGTGAAGACCCTGACCCGGGAGACAATTCACGACAATGCGAGATTCTTCGGCGGCGACGACCAAGTCCCACGTCTGGCGATCACCATGGGCGTGGGCACGATCCTGGAGTCGCGCCGGTGTTTGTTGCTGGTGATCGGCTCCTCGAAAGCCTGGACCGTGCGCAGCACAATCGAAGGACCGGTGACGGCTCAAGTGACCGCATCGGCCCTGCAAATGCACCAGGACGTCGTCGTCATACTGGATGAAGAGGCCGCTGCTTGGCTGACGCGTCGGGCCTATTATGCGGAAGTGGAACAGGCTCAGTTGCTGCTGGAAACTGGCCAGTGGCGTCAGTTGGGCATCGGCCATGACCAGAAAGAATTGAACTAGCGGCTATGCGACAAATCGGAACCGTATCAGACCAGGTTGCCGCCGAACGCTTCACGGCCTACTTGATCACCCAGGGCCTCACGGCTCAGGCAGAACAGGAAGGTGAGTCGTGGGCGATCTGGATCCGCAACGAGGACCAAGTCCCGGCCGCGAAGGAGGCCTTCCGCCAGTTCGTCGAGCAACCGGATGATGCGCGTTATGCGCAGGTCATCCACGAGGCGCATCGACTGCTGCAGCAGGAAGCCGATCGTCGCGAACGGGCCCGCCGGAATCTGGTCGATGCGGGCGTGCCCTGGCGCCGGCCAGGTGCTCACAGAACCCCTTTGACCAACGTCATCCTGGGCTTGTGCATCGTTGTCTTCGTGCTCAGTGGACTCGGAGCCGAGCGGGACAGTACGGCTCGGCGCACACTCATGTTCCGCGACCCGCAGCGGCGCGTGGCCGAGCAGAATGATCAACTGCAGGACCGCTTGGTGGACATCCGTAGCGGCCAAGTGTGGCGGTTGGTGACGCCGATCTTTCTCCACGTCGACCTGCTGCACCTGGTGTTCAATCTAATGATGTTCCACTTCTTCGCCAGCCGCATCGAAGACCGACGGGGTACCGTCCGCCTAGCCGGGATGATCCTGGTAATCGCTCTATTTTCCAATTTGGCTCAGGCCCTAGCGCCCGGCGACTGGGGTGCCTTCAGCGGCGGCACGTTCTTCTGCGGCATCTCGGGCGTGGTCTACGGCCTGTTCGGCTATGTGTGGATCAAGTCGATTTATCAGCCCGGGCTGGGCCTGCTCGTCAGCGGCAGCACCGTGGCCCTGCTGGTCGTTTGGATGTTCCTGGGTCTGTTGGGGGTCTTGGATCGGGGCCTTGCGACCCACGCGAGCGACTCTGCCAGCCCAGGCGGCATCGCCAATTTGACGCACGTCGTCGGCCTCTTTGCCGGCCTCGGCTTGAGCTACTGGCCCGTCGTTTGGAAGCGGCTCACCACGGTGTGGCCTTGATCGCCCACGCCGCCGTGCATGACGATCGGTGCGGCGGCAACCGTTCGCTGCTTGTACGCGGGCACTTTGATCGTAAACGCCGTGCCCACCCCCACGGTGCTTTCCACGCGGATCTTGCCACGGTGCGATTCGATAATGTTCCGGCATGTGGACAGTCCCAGACCCGTGCCGCCTTTGCCGCTCTTGTCGGGGCCTTTCTTGGTGCTGAAGAACGGATCGAAAATCCGCTGCAGCTTATCCGGCGGGATGCCCGAACCCGTGTCCCGAATCGTCAGTTCGACCATGTCTTGTGTCGGGTCGTAGTCGAGTTTGATCAGCACTCGTCCCCCGTGGGGCATCGCCTGGCGGGCGTTGATCAGCAGATTGAGCAGCACCTGTTGGATTTGGTTGCCGTTGGCGTTGGCGGGTGGCACGGAGCCAAACTGAGTTTCCACACTGATGCGATATTTTTGCAGTTCCCGCTCCAACAACACGAGCGATTCCTGGATGATGGCCGCCAAGTCCGTCGGCGCGAAGGCGTCCGAGCGGTTTCGCGCCATCCCCAAAACCGCGTTGGTGATCTTGGCCGCCCGCTCGCCGGCGGCGAGGATTTTCTCGAAAGCCTTGTCGCGAGTCGCGTCATCCTTATGCCGCATCCCCAGTTTCGCGTAGTTGATGATCGTCATCAGCACGTTATTGAACTCGTGGGTCGTGGTGCTGACGAGTTCCCCCAACGCTGTCAGCTTTTGGGCCTGAGCTAACTGACGCTGAAGCAGAGCGACTTGTTGTTCAAGAGTCGGACTGTGGTTACCGCCGATCGTGGTCATGGGTTCGTATGCACCTTCCCTGGATTTGGTGGCAAGGACCAGTTTCGCTCGTTTACCACAACGCTGGTGTCTGTCGCGAATTGCCGGATCGATACGCCTTAACTCGTTGTCTGGTAGCATCTTAAACGCGAAGGTGATATCGTCGGATCGGACTGGGCAACTAAAGGGGAAGCGAGTATAATCCGCAGCCGTCTTCTGGACGCCGCCATGGACTTTGGCAGATGGATAAGCTGGGATGCATACAGTCGAATTACTGGAACAAGCGTTGCTGGTTGCAGAGCAATTAGGTTACCACGTCCGCCACGAATGGCTGGGTGGCAGCGGTGGTGGCGCCTGCGAGTTTGCTGGCAAGAAATGGCTCTTCGTCGATCTGGCGTGGAATGCCGTCGAGCAACTGGATCAAGTCAGTAAAGCCCTGCTGGCAGATCCGGCGATCTACTCGCTGGAGCTGTCCCCGGCGATGAAGAAGTTGCTCGGCATTCGCAGGACGGCGTAGGGTTCCGTCGCGTCGCCACTCGAAAGTGGTGTTCCTGGTGGGCCGTGGTCGCTGTGCTAAACGTGATTGCGTCGCCGGACAGTGCCACAGAACGGGGACGGTTTGCGCTGGCCCAGCAACCCATGCGCTCCTTTGGCCCACCCTACTTGGCTAGTAATCCTCGCGCCAGCATCCAATCCTCGCAGAGTTGCGGCCAATTCGCCGTCCCCGGCGTCTGCTTGGCTAAGCCCAGCCCGTGCTGGCCCTTTTCGAAGATGTGCAATTCGGCGGGCACTTTGGCCCGCTTGCACGCCAGGTAGAAAGTTATGCTGTTCTCCACCGGTACTCCGGTGTCTTCGCCGGTGTGCCAGAGGAAAACGGGCGGCGTTTCTGGAGTGACCTGCTTCTCGTTGGAGAACTGCTTCACCAACTCCGGATCGGGATCCTGCCCCAGCAGATTGCGTTGTGACCCCTGGTGGGTGAACGGCTCGCCCAAGGCGATCACGGCGTAGCACAACACGGCAAAGTCCGGCCGGCAACTGACGCGTTCCACCGGATCTTCTGCGGTGACGTTTCCTTGGTCGAAATGTGTGGCCGCGGTCGAAGCCAAATGGCCGCCGGCCGAGAACCCCAAGAACCGGACAGCAACTGGCGACTCTTGAACGAGCGACTCATGGTGCACTCCTTGTCGGCGAGAGATCTGGAAGACCGGTAGCTGAGTATTTCGACTGTCTTAGTTTCGCAAACGACCCCGTCCAACGCCTGGACTGTGAGAGAAGTCTTGTAAGCGAGATCGCGACCGAGGCCTTGATCGTAAGGTTGCGCACTGCTGTCCGTGCTGGCCACGGTCCGGGTGGCTGGCGGCTGAGCCTAAGCGAAGCCCCAGTCCACTGTTGCTGGGGCTTCGCCTAGGCTC
>JAPLNJ010000618.1:0-6465 GCA_026692885.1 Planctomycetota bacterium
ATGTGGCTTCAGCACAATCGTGGCTCGACTTGCGCAGCCTCGGTCACATCGACCGAAGCGTTGAAACGCAAGTCCGCAGCGCCGACGGTCGGCCCCGCGGCGTGCCCACGCGCATCTCGGCTGCGCGCTCAGGTCACATCCCTCTGAGCGTCGAAACAGCACTGCAGGCGGAAGTCAGAAAACCTTCCCTTTTTCGGTTTACCACCCTCGGTTCTCGCTACTTCCGCAAATCCTCCCAGACCGCAGTCGCAGGAAGCCATCACACAATTCAAAATCCCGAAACGCCGTTAACGAGAGGGTTCTCGGCACACCGGAACTCGGTCGGCGCGGCCGCTTCTTTTGGCGAACCAGACCGACGTCGGATCGGTCGGCAAGCGGTACGACGGGCCGCTGCGTCGCGACGGCCAGCCACGCCCGGGGCGCCAGCCGTAGCCATCTCCGCCGGGGCCCCGCGGGCCACAGCGAGGAATCTCAGGAGCCGCTCTTCTCCGCTGGCCCATAGAGGATGCGGCACTTGACGATCCGCCGATTCAGCACGTCGACGACAAACAGCCGGTCCTGCCAGACGGAAAGGGCCGAGATCGTTCCGAACGGCAGCTCGGGGTGCGGGAACCGGCTACCCTTGCCTTGGCAATCCAGGTTCCCGTAGCTGCCGAATTCCCCGACCAGCTTCCCCGTGGCACAATCAATCACCTGCACGCTGTGCAGGCCGGCGGCATAGAGGTAGCCTCGTCCGTCCAGCGTTTGATGCTGCCGCGAGGTAATGCAGTGGCAGGGCGCAAAAATCGCTTGGGCCTGTCCGATATAGCCGTCCCAGCGGCGGGACCACAATGGTACGCCTCCGGCCGGTGGGAACTTCGACAGCACCAGATAGAAGTCCCAGGGCCGCTCGGCAGGACGGTGCAAGACGTACAAGTTCCCCGCGTCGTCGACCTGGAGGCCGCGCACCGCATCCAGGTTCAGCAGGCTTTTCGTTCGCAGGTTGCCATCCGCATCGTAGACATTCACCTGGCGGCGCACGGCGTTGTAGGCACTCACCGGGCGAGCCTTGGGATCGACATCCACTTTGGCGACATAATAGATGTTGCCCTGCCGGTCCACCTCCGTGCCGTGATAGACGTCGTGCCAGAAGTTGACCTGCATCGCGGGATCGACGAACAAGGCATTCGTCCCCGTCGCGGCAAACGGAAGGGGGGCACCGGCGCGGTCGAAACGCAGGATCTCGATCCCCGCCTTTCCCAGTTTCCACCGGTACACCCGACCGTCTTTGCCGAAGATGGAGTCGATAAACAGCGGTTCCTCCGGGTAGCGGAAGTGACGCTCATGATCGGGCGGCCACCAGGGCGAAGTGGCCTGCAAGCCGAGGTTGTTGAAGAACACGGGCGGCCACTTCTTGAGCACGTTGCCCGCCTGGTCGATCCGGTACACCGTGCCGTACTGTTTGAGTCGGTAGTTGGAATCATCTTCGGCGTACAAGTCGCCGGTCTGCGGATCGATATTCAGAATCGGCTGATTGCCGCTTTGCCGAGGAAAGGACAGCGTCTCGCCATTGTCCCCCCAGTCCGCCTTCAGCGACAGATCGTGGCCTGCCAACTGCAGCAAGCGTCCCGGACCGGAGCCATTGGCCACCCAGACCAGCGGCGGCGACACTCCGGCGTCCACGGCGATCTGCACGACATCCGCATGCAGCGGCGCGGAAGTGGCCACGAGACGAGGTTCTTGCCAACTCTTGAGCTTGATCAGTCGCGTCGGCTCTCCCGCGTCTTGCTGCGCCGCGCGGAAATAGTCTTGCTGGATCGATGGCAGCGTACGCTCCACGATGGGCTGGTCGGGCGTTCGTGGCCGCGCCGCCAGGAGCACGTACAGGTGCTGCTCGCGGTCGATGGCCAAAGCCGTCGGGCCGTGGAGGGGAACCTGCTTTCCCTCGTGTTCGTAATGCGTGATCGAGGCGGCCACGCGTCCATCTTCCCCCAGCACTTGCAGGCGGTTGTGCCCGGCATCGGCCACAATCAGATGCTGGCCGTCGTGGACCAACCCGCTTGGCCCGGCGAAGCCCCCGAAGGCATCCCGTGCTTCGAAGTGGACGCCCTCGTGCATCCGGCACTTCCAAACGTACGCCCCGCGGCCCTCCGTTCCCGACAGTTCCCGATGGTACGTGACATTCTCTTGGCCCACCTCCCAATGATAGGCAAAATTCTTCGTCGGGCGGGAACTCTGCCCGGCCGAGACGTACAGCATGCCGTTGCGGTCGAAACAAAAGTACGGGTAGTGAAGCGAGTGAAAGGGCAGGTAGTTCTGCAGATCCTGGACGTTCAAGAAGTCCTGGGTCCAGTCGTGGCTTTCGAACGGTTCATTGCGGCCGCGATGATAGGCCGAGGTCCAACCCTCCAGCGGCAGGCTCCCGTCCGGCCGCATTCTCCAGAGCGTCCCGCGGTAGACGTTGGACAGGATCAGGTCGCCGTTGGGTGCCAGCGCCATCTTCTGAGGCAGATGCCACCAGGCGCCGTACAGGGAGAGCGAGCCGCACAGCGTTTCGAAGAATTTCGGGACCACCAGGTCGGTCCCGCCTTCGCGGGCCATCATGCGGCACAGATCCTGCACGTTGGCGCGCGGTAACGTAGGATGGAACGGCATGATGGTCCGCAGGTATTGGCCTTGCCGGTCGAAGACCCGTAGTTCCGACGCCTCCCTCGCGCGTCGCGGATCGGAGAGCACGTACAGTTCCCCCTGCTGCTCGTTCACCGCCAGATCCCAGATGCTGCCCCGTGCGTGCGGATCACCCGCGAGCAGGAATCCCTCCAATTCCAGCCGGACCGCGCCCGTGGTGCCCGGGTGAGCCGAACCCGGTCCCAGCTCGATGGTCTGTTCACGCTGTTCGGCCAGAAACGCTCGTTGCGCGCTCGCGGGTGGGACGTACACGTTCACGCCCCATTGGGCGCCCGAGGAGGACGGGTCGGGCTTCGGTTTGGCGTAGTCGGGAGCGGGGAGACTCGCGCGTGCCGGGATGCCCGTCAGGGTTCCCCAGTCGCCGGGATTGGCGGACGTGCTGTGCGCGTGTGTCCCGCCGGGCCCCGGCGGAGTCCCCGGCCAGCCCAGAGTTTCCTGTCCGGGCACGCCGGAGCGTCGGACGTTGAATCCGATCGTGGAGGCGAGCGTCTTGTTCTTGCAGAAGATGTCGAACGGCAGAGCGATCTCGGCCGTCCACGCCTCCGGGCCCTTCACCGCGGCCGACTTGAGTTTCGGTTGCCACGTCCGGTCGTGCCAAGGTGGCGAGGATTCGTGATAGGAGCAGAAGACCTGGTCGCCCCTTTCGGGGCTGATCCGGATTCGGTAGTAGGAATTCCGATCGCCGTTGGAGTTGATAAGCAGCTCGGCAAATTCTACTTCCTTCGAGGGCTTGCCGGCCTTGACATCTCCAGCCGTGGCAACCTTCCCGGGACAGCTTAGAGCCACATACAGCTGATTGGCGTCACGCAGGATGAATGCTTCTGTGGCGGGTCTTCCCGGCTCGCCGTGGGCATCCTTGAGCGGCCCCGTTCTGGCCGCGTTCTGCCAACACGGCTCGTCGAGTCTTCCGTCAATCGCCGGCATGGAATCCACCAGCGGCACCCGCAACACCGGGCATTGGTCGGGCCTACTTTCCGCACCCGACGCGCCGCCAAGGCACCACGACCAAACCAGTACTGCGACGCTTACAGTTTTCATCAGGGCGCCTTTCGAAGTTGAAGGTGGGGATGCCTACCGTACCGTGGCGATCCGCTTTTGTCGTTGCTCCGCTACCTTGCGGACCCAGCAACTCAGGCACAGACAGTTCTCGTCGCGGCCGCAGGTGCCAGCGATGTCGTGATACGGCAATGGCTGGATGGCCGCATCCACGAGTTGGCGCATCTTCCGGTAATCGGCGTCGTCGCTGCGTTTCCAGCCGCCCTGCGCGAGCTGTCCCCAGCCGCCCGCGTCAATCGCCAACGGCGCCTTGAGGATGCGGCTCTCCTCCGGCCACGCGACGTTGACCAGCGCCGCGAACGGTTGTCCGGCCAACTCGTCGCCGAACCTCTGGCGAACGTGTGCGCGGAGCGTCTTCTCGCCTTCGGGGTTCGGCTGGCGCCACTCGTCCTTGTTCCAGGAATACGTGCCGTAGAGCGGAGCGTTGACGTCGAGCCAGTCGAAAACTCGCTGGCGGCTCTCAGGGTCGAGTTGAACTTGCTCGTGGCCCTTCAAGAGCAGCCCGGCGAGCGTGCCGCCGTGAGCGAAATAGTCTTTCGGTCGGCTATACCAAGTCTCGCCCATGTACTGGGCGATCTTGACCCAGCGCCCGTCCCCCGTCAGCGATGCGTAGGCGGTGCTGGCCAACAGGGATCCGTAGCTCGTGGCGACTTGTTGCTCGGTGGCTTCGAGCGTGCCGAGGAGATTGATCTTGCCGGCCGTTTCCCTCAAGCCGTGGCAGTCGATGCAGTAACGGTCCAACACCGGCTGCACGGTCTTGGCAAAGCTGAGGCCGCCCAGATATTGGGGGCCGGCCGGCGGCTCCAGCTGCAGAACAGCCTGCCCGGCCGGTGGCGGCGGTCGAATCGTGGGGCTGGACGTGCGCGGCTCGTGGCAGCCGACACAACTCGCTTGCTCGCCCGGCTGCAAGTGGGTGAACGTTCGCATCGTCATCACGGCCATGCCGTTCTCGTCCAGGGCCTGGAATTGCAGCGGCATACCGGCCGGGGCCTCAAACGTCACCGAGCCGCTCTCGTCCACGGGCACGGTGCCGACTACCCGCTTGAGCACCTCGAAGGTCACGCGGCTGGAGAACGGCACGCGCTGGGTGGGTTGGGGAATGATTTCGTTGACGCGCAGCCGCCGAATCGTGCCGCGGGGAATGTCTTGTGTGCTCCGGTAGATGTCCTGAACGTGGAAGACGCCCGTGGCTTGCGTCTGGATGTCGGCCGCCAGCGATGGCAGCGCCGGCGGCATCGGCCGCGGACGAACGGGCAGCGGCTCGAAGCAGGAGATTTCGGGATCGCGATAGATCAACTCCCGCCCACCCAACGTGTCCACCAGGTAGATCCCGTAGGCGTTGTGCCGCGGCGTGGACGCCATGGACCCGGGGTACGGATCGCAGCTGAACTCGGCCAGGAACAGGTCTTCGCTGAGTGGAAACGGGCTGCCGAAACTGACCGGCGAATGGGCCTCCGATTCCGGAAACGTGGCCTCCGGCGTCAGTCGCGTGATGGCCTCCAGTCCGTCCTCGGCAATCGTGCGGTCAATGAGAATCAACGACCCGGCATGGATCGTGTGGTGCCCGGCCGTCGTGGAGACGATCTTGTGCGAGCCGGGAATGGGCCTCGACTGACAGATGCGGCAAGGGTTGGGCGTGTAGTTGCCGAAGTAGTG
Organism: Planctomycetota bacterium; assembly: GCA_026692885.1. Next base: position 5,380 of record JAPLNJ010000618.1, read on the forward strand.
GCCGGCGCCCGTGCCGTCGGGCCGAATGGTCCACAAGCCAAGCGTGGGGATCACCGGCCGGTTGATGTAATCCCAACGGGTCCAGAGGATCCGTCCGTCGGGCATCACCACCGGGTCCCATTCATTGGCTTCGCCGAACGAGAGCTGGCGGAGGTTCGACCCGTCGGCGTCGCAACGATAGAGAAGATAGGTCGGACAGTAACGTCCTCCGGTGTGGCACCGCACGCCCCCTTGGTTGCGAGTCGAGATGAAGGCCAATCCGCCGTCTGGCAAGTAACAAGGATCGTAGTCCTCGCAGAGCACGGTCATCCTGCCGCCGGCTCCGGCCAACGGATCGTCGTCTCTGCCGGTGATTTGTCGCAGGCCCGTGCCGTCCACGCGAATCTCGTGGAGGAAGAATTGCCATAGGTCGCGGGGCCGCGTGTGATCGGCATAAGCAAACACAATCCGAGTGCCGTCGAACGACAAGTCCGCGTGCATCGCGCAACCCGCCGGCAGTTGGCCTTTCAGCAACACCGTCTCCGTCGGCCGGCCGGTTTTCCAATCGTCAAGGATGACCAACCCAGGCCCCGTGCCGTTGTGCATTCCGAAGTAGTTGTCCCCCGGCGCGCTGAGGACCGGCGGCGGCCGTTTGCTCACCAGCAGCCGGTCGAAATCGAGCGCGGGGTGCGAGAAGATGATCCGCCGCCGCAGGTCAACTGCCCGGGCAAACAGCTGTCGTGCGGTCGTAGTATCACTCCCTCGCCCCGGTATTCCGGGGAGAGGGTCGGGGTGAGGGGTCTTCGACCATTCTTGAGCGGCTTGGTCGAGGTGCTCTTCGAGCGTCTCGAGTTCCCCGGCCAGCTGCGGCCGCGGCGCGGTCCGTTCCACAAATGCGAGCGTCTTGCGGGCTAACTCCAGTCGCTGTTGGGCACGGGCAAGATAGTAGGCCTGGGATGCCTCGCTCCCGGTCGGCGCATATTCATTCCACACCCCGTCGCGTCGCTCCATCTCCATCTCGATCTGCGATTGCCGGTCACGGAAGTCTCGGGCCACTTGGTCCCACAGCGATTCCCGGATCTGCCGGTACTCCATCGCGCGGGCGAA
>JAPLNJ010000618.1:6483-8878 GCA_026692885.1 Planctomycetota bacterium
GCGAACACGGGCCGGCAGTCCACCGCTGCGTAGGGCGGCAGCCCGCGCTCCGGCCTGTAGCCGATCAGTACCTCCAGACGCTCGTACTTGCCGTCGAGCTTGAACGCGATTTCGCCGGGCGCGAGCGCGAAACCGCGATGCGCCGTGTCGCCGATCTTCCATTCCGTCGCGCCGGCCACGCGGGCGTCAACTTTCCCTTCCACCATCCCGCCTCCGAGTTCCAGCCCGACGGACTGGCCCTGTTTGTCGAACAACCGCGGGCTGAGGAACTGCGCCGACCCGCTGCCGTCCGCCGGGCGGCCGAGTGTGGCAAGGTAGAGCCGCTCCAGTCCGGCGAGGCGAAACTCCAATCGCAGCGGTTGCCCATCGGCCGTGAGCCTGACCATCGCCGGGCGGAACCCGCGGGCACCGGCGGCTTGATCCTTTTCGCCCGCTGGTCCGAACGCCGCCTCCAGCGACGCGCGCATGGTCTCGTGCCACGTGCCTTTCTTGACGTACGCCAACACCGTCTGGGAAGGCTTGGCCTCGTGCAATTGTGTGCCCAAGAACAAAACTCTCGGCGGCTCGCCACCGCCAGCCGGCAGGCAGAGCACGGCCGACAACAAGAGCGTCAGCGTGAACGGTTTCATCAGAAGTCTCCTTTCCGTTCGTTCAGCGATTCGGATTCATGAATCGAAGCGGCTGTTGGCAACAACGAACTAGAACATCGACCAAATTGCCCTTGCCGTGGGGTTCTACGACCAGAGCCATTTTAGCAAACGTTTTCGAAACACGACCGGGATGACACCTTTGACTTACCGAAAGCATTTCCGGAAGAAGTGAGGTTCTCCTGCTCCTGGTTTGCGCAGACATCGTTGGCAGCGTACTCGCTCGGCGTCGAGGCAGCAAGTGACCTGCTTGACAGGCTCAAGTCGCCGTCCCTAGAATCGGTTTCAATTGGTCCGACCAATTGTCCCGTCCCCGTTTCGCCCGCCATATGTACGAGCCTGCCCCTCGCCAGCCAATGGCCCAGCAGGTCCTGCGGAGACGACACGATGAACCGCTGCAAATTGCTGTTCTTCGGCCTGCTGTTTACGGCTCCGGACGCCTTTCTATCGGTCGCGGAGGCGTGGCGCTGGGGTAGCTTATGGCGGCGCGTGCATGGCGTGCGCACGCCCTTGCTGACCGATTGGCCGCTCGCCGAAGTCCGCCGTAGCGGTAGGCAGCTTCGTCAACACGCGGATGGAGGAACTGAACCATGAAGCCGGCTGCCACATTCCTTGTGTTTGCCCTTCTCGCCTCAAGCTGGACGGGGTCGCCTCTGTTCGCTGGTGAAGACCATCCGAACTCACATATCCAGGTTGTTCTGCGGGTGGATTTGCTGGACGGACGTGGCCGGGGTCAGATGCTGTTCTTCAGACTGTCCTGACCGGACTGAGAATCCGGCCCACTCCGGTTGCGGCCACCAGCCCGTGTTACGCGGTCGGTTGAGTTGAGCAGTGCTTGCTCAGAAGTTCCTCAACGGCTTGCCGGTGCTCAGGCGGTACCGGCAAGGCCCCGTGGAACCACGCGGAGCTCCCTTTCGACCTCACCAGGAGCGTGGCGTCCTCGGCCCAACGATAGGAGGCGATCTTGTTCCATCGGAGCAGACCGTAGTACTGCCAAAGGCCGTTTTCCCGCACTTGCAGCCGGCCGGTGGCCATGATCAGCCAGTATGCCGCGAACGAAACCCCGAACACCGGCCCTGCAATGCCCAACAGCTTGGACACGGAAGATACCGAGAAGCCGCCGGTCAATCCCAGCAGCAGGAAGAGCACCGCATGGAACAGAAACAGCTTCCTCGTTGGATGCGGCCCGCAGTCCAACAGCACTCGACCTGCGGACCTTCGGCCATAGAGCCAAGTCCAGACGAAGGCCAGGAAGATCAGGCACCAAAGCACGGCAAAGGCAAGCGCGAACGAAGCCGAAAGGCTTTGCCCGGTGGCCAAGAGGAACACGACTGCAAGCGAGAGCCAAGCCAGCAGAAAACCAACAGCGCAAAGCAACGCATTCTTGGCGCCTTGGTTCCATGCGGTAGAAGTCATCTGCGGTGACATCGTTCTGTCTCCTTCTCCCCTTCGAGCCGAATTGTTCGCCCTAGCAACGCCCACGAAATAACTTCCCCGTTTGTTCTGGGGGTGTCGCGAATACCGGCCGCAACTGGTGAATGCCCCCGGCTTGCCCCTCGTCGTTATACACAACTCTTCCGCCCCAAAGGGGCATTAACAAATCAGCCCAGAGCGTCGCGGCGACAGCCGCAGAGCGCCGCCCTGGGTACGGTATCGATTTATCCCGGTAGCCCTGAAGGGGCGAAACAAATCGGTTCCTCTCACGCGCATCGTTCGTCAGATGGGCCAAGGCTTGTTTCGCCCCTTCA
>JAPLNJ010000619.1 GCA_026692885.1 Planctomycetota bacterium
CCTGCTGGGCAACCTCGCCAAACGTGTCGACGCCCGAATCGTATGGGACGCCGAGAATCTCAAAGTCCCCAACCTGCCCGGCGCGAACCAGTACGTCCGTACGCAGTACCGCCAGGGTTGGGAACTGTAGATCTCAGGAAAGGCGTCCTACCAAGTTCTGGTTCCCACGCTCTGCGTGGGAACCCGCGTTTTCAACGCTCTGCGTCAGGCGAGCGGCAAGAAATAACTTACCCGTAGGTCGGCCATTCCAGGCCGATCGGGACGGTCTTGGAAGACCATCCTACATTAAGTTGGGTAAGCTATTTCCTGCCGCTCTGCGTCACAACCTGGAACGTAGAGCAATCCTGATCTCTGGAGCAATGGCAATGGCCGAACGCCCAAAGTATTCCAAGCGAAATGTGTTTCAGTACGGAAGTCTTTGTCATGTGAAGGATGTAACGTGCGTCTGGAACCCTGGCGACCACTCCGTGCAAGGCGAGAACTACTACGATCTCTACCGGAAGCTGGGCGGCGAAAAGCCCGAAGAATCGTTCGCGCTCATCGACCTGTTCAATCTGCTCGGGCAGAAGGGATGGGAGTTGGCTTCGTCGAGTGACGAGGACCAATCGCAAGAGTATCTGTTCAAGCGGACGTTTGTCATGGAGGGTTCCTGAGCAGGACGAGGCCCCGCTCGTCGATTACCAATTTGCCTGAGACAATTCGTCACGGGAGCTTCTCATGAGAGACATCCGCATCGCGGCGGCCCAATTCGAAGCCCACGACGCCGACAAGGACTACAACTTCGATCGGGTCGGAACATTGGCGGCGCAGGCCGCGGGCCAGGGTGCCGAGATGGTCAGCTTCCACGAGTGCTGCCTGACGGGTTAAACGGCGTGTACTATATCTTCTCCAACGCGGTGGGTGTAGACCACGACACGATCAAGACCGGTAACGCAACCCGATGTAGGATGGTCTTCCCGTAAGACGGCCCTCCGAGGCCGTCCACTGCGTCCCGCAGGTTGGTTTACCAGACGGCCTCGGAGGGCCGTCGTACGGGTAAGTCATTTCCTGCCGCTCGCCTAGCCGGACCGCGTAGCCCAAGCGACCAACCGCCTCCACTTTACTTATGCCAGCCTTGATCGGAACGTTGCGAGAAACTCCGTTGTCCTTCACTTGCGAAAAGTCGAGCTTGATCCATGCCGTTTTCGCGAGGTCCGCGGGGGGGCGGCCGAGTACCTAGCGTCGTGCTGCTCCCCGCGCGGGCAGCAACGCCCTTTGGAGTGCGGTGACTTGTCACCGCTTTTCAACAGCCGACTTTCTTCCACCGCCTCCTTCCGCATCCCAGGCCCGCAGATTCCGCCAGGGTTCTCCGGCGATTGCGGCTCGCATTGGAGGGATTGGATCTGTTTCCGGAAGGCGCGATCACGTCGGACGAAGAGGCGGTAGCCGCGGACCGGCATTGTGGGGATTTGACCCGGAGTTCGAAATCGGCGAAGATTTGCCCGGAGGGATTGCTCATGCAGGTGAAACTGTGCAAGGGATTCTGGCGGGTGGCGGCGATCGCGTTGTTCGCGTTGAGCGGCACGCAGATCGGCTGGGCGCAGACGAAGAACATTATTCTGATGATCGGCGACGGGGCGGGCTTCCAATGCTGGCACGTCGCCAGCATGTACCAGGGCCGTTGGGATGCCGCTCAGCGGCGTAGCACCCAGGTCTACGACGGACCGGGTTGGCTCCCACTGGCTTGCAGCACGCATCCGCTGAACACATCGCCGCGTCCGACCGGCTTGGGCGTCCAAGACCCGCAAGTCGTCTATGATCCCGCCAAGGCCTGGAGCGGCGCCGCGGCTACCACGTGGCTGAAGGCCGCGTATACCGACTCCGCGGCCGCTGCGACGGCGCTGGCGACAGGGCAGAAGACGTACGACAAGGCCATCAATTGGAGCGACTGGGATGAAGTCATCTGGCCGACGATCACCGAACTGGCCAAAGCTCGGGGCAAATCGGTCGGGATCATTACCAGCGTCCAATGGTCCCACGCGACGCCCGCCGGGCTGAGCCATGCCCGTAGCCGCGATCGGGACGATTATGAATCCATCGCGAACCAGATGCTGACCGGCGACGTGCTGGACGTGATCATGGGATGCGGCAATCCGGATTACGATGACAATGGCCAGTCGCGACTCAAGAAGAAGGAATACAAGTACGTCGGCGGCGAGCCGACGTGGCGGGCGATGGAAGCCGCTCGGGCGACGCCGAACGGACGCTATCGCGGCTTTCGGCCCGTGTCGACCAAGGCCGAATTTGAGGCCCTGGCCCGCGGTCCAACGCCCCAGCGGGTGCTGGGGACCGCACAAGTCGCGCAGACTCTGCAACAGGTCCGTACGGCCGGCAATCCGCACGACCCGGCCCACGATGCTCCGCTGAACGAGAGCGTCCCGACGCTGGCCACGATGACGCGCGGGGCGCTAAACGTACTGGACGACAATCCGCAGGGGCTATTCCTGATGGTCGAGGGCGGTGCGATCGATTGGGCGAACCACAACAACCAACCGGGGCGGATGATTCAGGAACAGAGCGGGTTCTTCGAAGCGATCGAGGCTGTCGTCCAGTGGGTCGAGTCGCACAGCAACTGGCAGGACACCCTGCTGATCTTGACGGCGGACCACGAGACCGGATTGCTCTGGGGGCCGAAGTCCGACACCGAGCCGTTTGATCCCCTGCTGGACCACGGCCAGGGACAGCTGCCGGGCCTGCGGTATAACTCGAAGAGCCACACGAATTCCCTGGTCCCGCTGTTTGTCAAAGGTGCGGGCAGCGAACATTTTGCCAGCCTGGTGGTCGGCGTGGATCCCGTACGCGGCTCGTATGTCACCAACACCGCCGTGTTTGAAGTGATGCACCGGTCGATGCTGATGAGGTCCGTAGCGAGTGAGCATTGACACAGGGCCGAAACAACTCCTGCCATCGGACTAAGTGAGTGCCCATGCCGTCGCTTCACGTCGGTATACTACCCGCGGGCCGGTTTGTCTCTTCGCAGAGCGGAATTTATTCCGCTCTTCACTGAACGGATTGAAATCCGTTCTACGACAAAGCTGCCCGCGGGCAATACAGCACGGATGGCAAGGCCGGGGCACGGATGAGGAATGAGGAATGCAGACGGCGAAGATCGTGTTTCCGCGGAGGCGGCTGATGAAATCGTCCACCGAAAACGTTCCTCTGCTTCGTTTACGGGGTGTCATCCGAGCCCCGGCTTTGCCATCTGTGCTACCTCGGGGTGCGGGGTCGAAACAATGCTTCCGTTTTCTTTTCCCTCGTATCGCTATGTCCCGCACGGGGATAAGTACTCTCTCACCCACGGTTCCCACGCCCCCCAAGAACCGGGGCGAGGGAAAAAGGGAAAGCAGAGAGGGAAGGGAACAGGAAAGCGGTGTCAAGCCACGGCACTCCAAAGTTCGGGGTGGCGTCATGAAGTCGATCGTACCGGGGTTCTTCCTGCTCGGCCTGTCCGCCTGGGCTGCCGCCGCGGAACAGCCGGAGATTCAGGTCGAACTCCCGGAAGGCCAACAGGTCTACGAGGGTGATGCGGTCTTGTATCGTGTGACGCTAAGCAACGTCGAGAATCCGTCGCCACCGAAACTGGTCGGATTCGACGACTTCACGATCGAGTCGCGCGGCGAACAGGTGATGGATTCTCGCCAGCTTGAGTTCCGCAACGGGCGGCCCGTGGAAATCGCCCGGCAGTCGCGGATCTACGATTATCTGTTGACGCCCAAACGAACCGGCGAACTGACGATTCCGGCGCCGACCGCGGATGTACAGGGACGCGTCTTGCGCGGCCAATCACTCAAGTTGCGTGTCATCGCGCCGCAAGACCAGGACCTCGCCCTGCTGGAGATCCGCGTCGACCAGCCCGCGGTTTATCCGACGCAAACCCTCACCGTGACGCTCAGCATCGCCGTCAAGGCACTCCCGGAACCGTTCGCCGAACGCGACCCGGTGGCCGTCTTGAGACGGCTGCCGGCCTTGTCGATTCCGTGGGTTGCCGATACGTCGCTACCAGCGGGGATCAAGCCCGAACAGACCGCGCAAGCTTGGCTTGAAGGACTCTTGAACCGTCGTCGGGGCGGAGGCTTCAGTGTCAACAATGTCCGCGGCAGTTCCGGATTCCTGCTGTTCGACGAGGGCCCCTTGCCCTTCCTGCCACCAGCCCAACGAACGCATCGCCTGGATCGCGCGGGCCAGTCCGTGAGCTACTGGGAATACGCTTTCCCGCGGACGTTTGTGGCTCAACGTGTCGGTCAATTCTCGTTGGGACCCGTGAGCCTGAAGGGAACGCTGGGCGGGCGGCTGACAGCGGGCGGCGAGCTAGGGCTGGAAGCTGTGTTTGCGGTGGCCAAACCGGTCACCGTGACCGTCCAGGACGCGCCCCAGGAAGGCCGGCCCGCGTCGTACGCGGGGGTCATCGGCGAATTCGAGTTCCAGGGACAGCTCAGTCCGACCACGGTGAAGGTCGGCGATCCCATGACACTGACGCTGACGCTGCGTGGACAGGGCACGCTCGAGGCCGTGAAGCCGCCGGATCTGGCTCAGGTTCCCGACCTCGCCAAGCAATTCAAGATCTATGAGGTGACCGACGCGACCGCCGGCGCCGAACGACGCTTCACGTACTCTCTCCGACCACTGACGGCCGCCGCCAAGACGTTCCCCGCAGTGCCGCTGGCGGCTTATTTCGACGTCAAACAGGAGACGTTTGTCACGCTGCAGACCGAAGCGATACCGGTCGAGATAACCCAGGCGGAGCAATTGGACAGCCAGCAGATTGCGCTGGCCAGGACGACGCAATCCGCCGGGCAGGAGATTGAGGCTCAGGAAGGCGGGATCTTCGCCAACGATGTGGCGCTGGGTTCGCTACGGGACGAGTCGGTGCAGCCGGGGCGATGGTTTGTCGCGCTCGGCAGCTTGACCGGGGCGTACGGGGTCATCCTGCTGATCACCCGGAGAAGCCAACGCCTGAGTGGCGACCCGCTGCTGCGCCGGCGACGTACGGCGGTGGCCCGCGCCCAGCAGCGACTGCAGGCAGCCAAGGGCAGCAGCGGCAGCCGCCAGGAGGCGGACGCCTTGCAGGCGGCCATCGTGGGCCTGGTGGCCGACGCGGCAGGGCTTACGGAAGCCGGTCTGACCTCGGCCGAGGTGTGTCTGCGTCTGTTGCAGATGCAACTGGAGCCGGCCCTGGTCGAGCGGGTCTCGGCTTGGTTCGAAGCCTGCGACGCCGCGCGTTATGGTGCCAGTCAGCAGGCCCTGCACGGATTGGAGGACACGGCCTCGGCCTTGCTTGAGGCCTTGGTCAAATCGTTGCGGCAAAAGCGACTACTGCAGTCTACAACTCGACTGCTCCTGGTGGCGTTGCTCGCTGCCACAGCGGGCTGCGCCCGCGTGCCGGACCCCGCGTTGTCGCAGAAGTTTCAGGCGGCCCAGCAAGCGTTCGACAAGGCCCAAGCGGCAGACGATTTTTTGCGGGCCGCTGGTCTCTACCAGGAAATTCTGGATACCGGCTTGGTCTCCGGTGCGGTGCTGTATAACCAGGGCAACGCCTTCCTGCGAGGCGGTCAACGGGGTCGCGCGATTGCCTGTTATCGGCAGGCTCAACGCTATCGCCCGCGAGATGCGTTGTTGGACCACAACCTTGGCTACACCTTGGGGCCGGGATCTGCTAAACCGCAACACACGGTGCTGGACTATCTGCTGTTCTGGCAGGACTGGATCGGTTACGGCGACAAGTTTCGCTGGCTCGCAGCGGCGGGACTGGTGACGTTCGCGCTGGCTGTCGCGGCCCTGTACGTCCAGCGGCAGCGGGTCGTGGCCCGGGTCGCAGTCGTGGCCTTGTGGCTGACGCTCGTGCTGGCGGCCTCGGCCGCCTATGATTGGTTTCGCTTCGAGGCAATCCGGCGCGGCGTGCTCACGGCGGACGGGGTGGTCGCGCGCAAAGGTAACGCGGAGTCCTACGAGCCGGCGTTCACGCAGCCGTTACCGGAGGGAACCGAGTTCCAGGTGCTTGAACGCCGCGACGACTGGTTGCTGATCCGTTTACCCGGCGCCAAGGAAGGTTGGGTCACCGGCGACCGGGCGGTGGTGTATTGAGGAGCAGGGGACCGTGGCTGCCAAAAGACTTCGCAAGAGCGAGAAGGACACCTGGAAAGACCGCGGTTAAATGGCTTGTCGAATCGGTCGCTGGTGTCTACATTCAAGATTCAAGCTGAGTTGGTCGTGGCTCCGGGACAGCCGACGGCCAACGGAATAGGCGAGCGGGGCATCCGCCCACCAATCGCTCCCAGACGTCAGCGAAGGTGGCCAGTTCGGAGCTGAGGCGAGCGGCAGGAAATAACGTACCCAATTTGATGTAGGATGGTCTTCCAAGACCGTCCCGATCGGCCTGGAAAGGCCGACCTACGGGTAAGTTATTTCCTGCCGCTCGCCTGACCCACCCTGCCCACCGTCCCACAAGGTGTGCGCGCCGTGCTCGCAGCTGGTCTTTTCAGACTCGAACCCGAAGGAGTCGTGTATGTGGCAAACTGATACCGTGCGATCAAGCTGGTTGTCCTGCGTTATATTGGCCCTCGTCTGGACGGCGACTTCTGCCCTGGAACTCCACGCCGCCGGGCCGTGGCCTTCCGTCGGTCAGAACGATTCTGCGGCGGAAAAGACAATTGCCCAGGCCCTGGGGGCACCCACGCGACTGGAGTTTGTCGAGACGCCGTTGGAAGATGTGATGGCCTTCCTCAGGGACCAGCACAACATCACTATCGAAATTGACAAGAAAGCCTTGGACAACGTGGGCATAGGCACCGATACCCCGATCACCAAGAACCTGAAGGATGTCTCGTTGCGGTCCGCCCTGCGGCTAATCCTACGAGATCTCGGCTTGACGTATGTGACGGACCATGAGGTATTGACGATTACCAGCCAGGACGAAGCTGCGGCGAATCCTCAGGTGAGGATTTACAACGTGGCTGCCTTCGCGTCCGATGACATTTCGCCGGAGGAATTGGCCGGCACGCTCCAGCAGATTTTGACTTCAACTCCCAAGGCGTCCGCCGCGGGAAGTGAGATGCCTGGCTGCTGCTCGGGTCCCTGCCCGGGTGGGGGAGAAGCGGTACGACCTGCCGACTCTGCACCCTCGGCGCTGCGCATCATTCCCTTGAAGCAGGTCCTAGTCATTCGCGCCACTACCGAAGGTCACGGGGCGGTCGCCAACCTGCTCGGCGCATTGGCCGAAAGCCTGAAAGGGTCCTCGAAGAAGTGACTTTGAAAGGTTCCTTCCTCCTGATAACCAATTCACTTCGCCAGCCGCTTTTCTCCAATCACCACCCCACAGTTGCAGTCCCCAAAACTCGGCGATTTCTTCGACCATCGGGGCGGCTTCGGCGAGCAGGCCATGGCCTTGATCATAACGTTGCGAAAAACGCTAGCAGCAGGAGCTCAGGGTGGCTGGGGCAGAGTGCAGCGATGCCCCAGAAACCGGGGACTGGGGCTTCGCTTAGGCTCAGCCACCAGCCACCCGGATCATTGCCAGCACTGACAACCGTGCGCCACGTTACGGTCAAGGCCACCCCGCTCCGATTCCGCAATCTGCACGCGAATCGTGCTGAAATCCGTTTGCTGCTAGCGTGCCGCAAGGCCACGGTCCTGGCCTTGGAATCCGCCGCAATTCTTGCCTGACCGTCAGGGTCCCCTGCAACTTGCATCTCTCGGCAGTTCGTCTGTGGTGGTTAGAAGTCTTGCGCCGATAGAAGAGCATGGTGACGAAGATGCCCGGCGGGAGGGTGCCTGCGCGGACCAGAACCGTTCCCAGGCCGGACACCCGTATGTCGCCGCCCAGGCCGGAAGGCCGCCCTACGTATCGGCGTCAAGCCACCTTGAGGTCCGAACCATGCGAACAGGAAGCTGGCATATCTACCGTCAAATCGGCGTGGCTGCGTTGCTCCTGGCCGGACTGGGCCCGCGCGTCACCGCAGCCCAAGACGTGACCCCGGCCTGGCCCTGCCGGACGATTCAGCTGCCGCCCCGCACCGCACGCGACAAGCCGCCGGTGATCACGGCAATCGGCCTGCAACCCGCCAGTCATCTGCTGGCCTTGGCGGGCGACGATCACGTGATCTACATCTGGGACGTCGAGACCGGTCGAGAAGTGCGGCGATTGGAAGGCCATGCGGACTGGGTGCACAGCGTGGCGTTCTCGCCCGACGGGAAGGTGCTGGCTTCCGCCGGAAACGATCGTCAAGTGATTTTCTGGGACGCGACCACCGGCACGCAGCGCTGCGTTCTGTCGGGAACCAACGGGGCGGTGACCAAATTGGCCTGGAGCCACGATGGCCAACGCTTGGCGGCGATCGGTTTCGAAAACGAATTGCGGATTTATGACACAGCTCGGCAGCGTCTGCTGAAAGAAATCGATGGCCCCGGCATCGATCTGCGGGCGTTGGCATTTTCGCATGACGATCGCTTGCTTGCCGTCGGCGGCCGTAGCGGATTGGTACGGGTGTGTCAGACGGGCGAATTCCGGCAACTTTACGAGTATCGCGCACACCGACAACGCATCCGGGACTTGTTGTTCTCGCCGGACGATCAGCAGATCGTGTCGGTCGGCGAGGACCAGCGAATCCACGTCCGGTCGCTGGGGAGCAGCCAGGGCACCGATCTGCCGCGACAGCCGGCCAAACTGCTGTCGTTGGCGTTCGTCGGACCTCAACAACTGGCCGTCGGCGGGAGCGACAACCTGATTCGCCTGTGGGACCTGTCCACCGGTTCGCAAATCGGCCACTTGGCCGGCCACGAGGGAAGTGTGGCCGCGTTGGTGGCGGATCGTAACATGCTGATTTCGGGAGCGTTCGACACGACCGTTCGCATCTGGACCATCGAAGATCGCGTGGCTGGGCAGCCCCAGCGAACTCGCGAGGTGAAGTAAGTGCCTGTCCATAAACAACTCCGTGAATTCAGTCTGGCGGCCGGCCCTCCAAGGCGGCGATGAAGCAGGGAGGTGGGGTTTGGGATTCTTAACCAAAGCAGCCGAACTCTTCCGCGGTGTGGGCGGAAAGAAACGCAAGGGGCGGCTTCGGCAGCTCACCGAAACCTCGCGCCGTTGTGTCTTTGAAGTCATGGAACCGCGCCAGTTGTTGGCGGTCACGCCGCTCTACGTCGGGGCCACGTATCTGGAAAGCGATACCGGGTCCGACCACCAGGGAGACATTTTCGAAATCACCTTCGAAGGCGGCACGCCGGATACTGAACTGACACATCTGGTGATCAACGGGGATCAGAATCAGGCAGGTTTGGGCTACGGGGATATGATCTTCGACACGGTGCCGGACGGACTGGGGGCGGGTGCGGCATTCCCGTTCACGGTCGTCTCGCTCACCGCGCGCGATCCACTCGCCGCCCCGCCCGCGGTCCAGGCCACCATCGCGGATGGCAGTTCGCAGTTGGTACTGGACTTCCACGGGTTCCACGCGGGCGACAAGCTGACGTTCTCGATCGACGTGGATGAAGTCCAGCGATTTAGTCCGACCTGGGACTTACAGCAAACCAATCAGAACATCGACCCGATCGCTTCCGGCGTGGAGTTCGCCCAGTCGCAACTGACGGCCAGTTTCTCGGCACCCCACTACCACGACGCCAATTCGACCAGCGCGTTTCTGGATGCCTACAATCCGGCTCTGACGGGGACCGGATTGAGGCTGCCAAGCGACGAAGCAGGCGGGTATCCGGACCGCTCGGCGGGAGCCGTCGGCACGGTCCTGCAGCAGCCGCTGCCGATTGCGATTTCCGGCACCGTCTATCTGGAGCAGAACCTCGACCTGGTGCGGAACGCAGGCGAGCTGGGCTTGCCCGGCGTGCAGCTCGAACTGTGGAAACGTGAGGACCTGGGTCCCAACTTTCAGGCCACCGGATTCACGACGACCACGGCTGCGGACGGTCACTACACCTTCGGCCTGGAGTTGAACCTGTCGCCCGGCGTGTACCAGGTGCGCGAGGTCCAGCCGGACGGCCTATTCAGCGTCGGCGCGATCCGCGGCACGGTCGACGGCCAGCCTGCGGGCGCTACGGTCGTGGGCAATCCCGACGTGCTGACCGACATCGCCATACTGTTGGGCGACCAGCGTGGTGTGGACTTCGACTTTGCGGAAGCGCGGCCAGCGAAGATCAGCGGTTACGTGTACCACGATCGCAACAACGACGGCCGGCGCGACGCTGGCGAAGAAGGCCTGCCGAACGTCCCGCTGCAAATCGTCCCCGTGACCACCAGCGCCCTCCAGAATCCGCTCTCCGTGATCACAGATGCCAGCGGCTTCTATCAGGTCTCCGCGCTGGCGCCCGGCACATACCGAATTCTCGAAACAAGCGATCCGCCAGGTTTTCTGGACGGATTGGTCTCGGCTGGTACGGTCGACGGCGTGCCGAGCGGTACGGCCGTCCAACCCGGCGACCGCATCGAGTCGATCTTCCTGGGCGGCGGACAGGCCGGTGTCGAATACAACTTTGGCGAACTGGTGCCGGCCTCGCTCGCGGGCCACGTGCGGCTGAGCGACGCCGACGGCAACTGTCACGTGGCGGGCAGCGACTACCCGCCGGTCGCCGACGTCACGGTACAACTGCTCGACAGCACCGGCCAGGTGCTCGCGACCACGACCACCGACACGCTCGGAGCCTATCGGTTTGGCGGACTTGCGCCGGGCACCTACGCGGTGGTGGAAACCACGCCCACCGAACTGCTCGACGGAGATGAACACGTGGGCCGAGTCAACGGCCAATCCGATGGCAGCGTCACGGCGAACGACACCATCGGCGGGATCGTACTGGCCTCCGCACAAACCGGCCTGGATTATGACTTCTGCGAATACGTCCCGGCCTCGCTGGCGGGCTACGTCTATCACGACCGCAACAACAACGGCCGCCGCGAAGCGGGCGAAACCGGGATCGCAGGCGTCCAGGTCACGCTGTGGGAGGCGGGTGGCAGCCAGGTCGCGACGACGACCACCGACGCGCAGGGCCGCTACCAATTCTCCCGCCAATCGGCCGGAGTCTACTCGCTCGTGGAGACACAGCCGGCCGATTGGGTGGATGGATTGGACGCGGCCGGCACGATCGACGGTGTGACCGTCGGCGAACCGACCAATCCCGGCGATCAAATCGGGGACATCCGCCTGCGGTGGGGCGACTCGGGCGTGGACTACGACTTCGGAGAACTGCACTACGCCGCGATCGAAGGCAGTGTGCACCTGACCGGTCCGGAAGGCGATTGCTACACGCCGGGCGGCAGTCAGCCACCGGTCGCCGGAGTGGCGATCGTGCTGCAGAACGACCGCGGCGAGACGATGGCTAAGGTCACGACCGACAGCCAAGGCCGCTATCGCTTCGACGAGCTGCTGCCGGGTTCGTACACCGTGATCGAGTCCACGCCGGCAAATCTGATCGACGGCGAAGATCACCTGGGCACGGTCGACGGCACGACGGTCGGCGAATTCGTCGGCAACGACGTCATTCGCGGCATTGCGGTGACCTCCGGTCAGCACGGCTTGGAATACGACTTCTGCGAACACGTGCCCGCGTCGCTGTCCGGGTTCGTCTACCACGACGCGAACAACAACGGCGTGTTCGAGGTGGGTGAGAATCCGATTGCGAACGTGGAGATCACGCTACGCGACGCCGTCGGCAAGACGGTGGCCACAGTGCGCACGAAGCAGGACGGCAGCTATGACTTCTCCGGATTGGCGGCGGATCAGTACCGGCTCGTCGAGACGCAACCCGCCGGGTATCTGGATGGGCAGGACGCGGCCGG
>JAPLNJ010000620.1 GCA_026692885.1 Planctomycetota bacterium
CCGATCATTCGCCATCCCTCTGGCTTCGCGTAATTCGTTACCTCCTTACGTGCAAAGTTCTGTTCTGACCCGGTGGTTAGCCTTTGGCCAGGCCGGATTGTCCGGCTGATTTGCAGCAGCTTATCTTGGCGCACTCATGGTTCTCTCCGCCTAGGTTATAGCATGTTTGCCGGGTGCAAGCATTCGTTCTGGCCAAACGTAGCGAGGCTGCGTCAGGACAGTGTGAAGTAGAAGGTAGCACCCTGGCCAACGGCGCTCTCCGCCCAGATTCGTCCGCCATGGCGATGCAGGATACGCTGGGTCAGCGCCAGCCCGATGCCGGTGCCAGGGAACTCGCGAATGTCGTGCAGTCGCTGGAACGCGCCGAACAGCTTGGACGCATAGGCCATGTCAAAGCCCACGCCGTTGTCCTTCACGAAATAGAGACACTGGCCGTCCGACCTCACTTGGCTACCGACTTCGATGCGGGCGTCGAGGCGATCCTGGGAGAATTTGCAGGCGTTGGAAAGCAAATTGACAAAGACTTGCGTCAGCAAAGACGGATCCGCATGGCACTCCGGCAGGGCACCGACGACCACTTCTCTCGGCAGTGAGGAGTACACCAATCGCACCTCGGCCAAGGCCCGTTCGACCAGTGCCTCCGGCGAAACCGTCTGCTTCACCAGCGGTTGGCGAGTCATGCGCGCCAGTCGCAACAGATCGTCAATCAAGGCGGCCATCCGTTGACTGGCCGCTCGCAGGCGGTGCAGCGGCTGGCAACCGGTCTCGCCCAGGATTTCGCCGTAATCTTCCAACAACACCTGTGCCCAGCCGTCGATGCCCCGCAAGGGGGCCCGCAGGTCATGCGAGACCGAGTAGCTGAACGATTCCAGTTCCTTGTTCACCGCTTCGAGTTCAGCGGTCCGCTGCAGTACCCGCCCTTCCAGGTCCGTGTTGAGTCGGCGGACTTCCTCCTCGGCCCGCTTGCGTTCGGTGATGTCGTTCACGAACACCAACGCGCCACGTTCCTCGAAATAAGTAAACGGGACGGCGGAGACCTGCACCTCCACCGGCTGGCCGTCAAGTCGCAGATAGGTTTCCTCGAGGGACGGCACCGCCTGCTGGTCCTCATTGAGTACTCGGATGCGTTCCCGGACCGCCTCTCGAAGGTCGGGATGAAAGCGTTCGAGCACTGACTGGCCGAGCAACTGCGCGGGGGAAGCGGCACCAAACAGCTGCACGGCGGCCGGATTGACATAAGCAAAGCGGCCCTGCGTTTGCACAAAAATCGCCGCGGGCGCCGCCTCGACCACGGTGCGGAAGCGGACTTCGCTCTCGCCCAACGCATCCTCCGCCACGCCGGCCTGAATGACCTGGGAGGCCGTGTTGGCCAGATCTTCGAGAAAACTCATCTCCTCCGGAACAATTCTCTGCCGACAGAAGAAGGCCAAGGCACCCATCGGTTGGCCGTCGGCAGCCCGCAGGCGAAAACCCGCAGACGCCACCAGTCCGAGCGACTGCGCCCACTCGTGGTCGTGCACACGGGCATCATGGGCGACATTGTTGGTGAAGAAGAAGGACTCCTCGCCGGTAGCCAGGCGCCCGATCTTGTAACAGCCCAGCGGTACCCTGCCATGACTGCCGTCCAGCCTTACGTAGCGGCCGGAAGAGGCGGTCAGATGGAGGCACTGGCTGCGCTCACGGCAGACGTGCGGGCCTTCTGTCACCAGGGCGTGGTGACAACCTGTTTCACACCGATCGGCGTCTCGAATAACCCAAATACGGGCGAAATCGGCGTCCATGAGGTCCACGAGGCTGTCCGTGATCAGTCCGAGTTTTGTGCTGAGGCTGCCCTCGCCGAGCAGTCTCGCCTTCAAGGTGTTCAGCACGGCGCTGCGTTTCTCTACGTGTTTACGTTCGGTGATGTCGCGCATGGCCACCACGGCGCCCAGCTGGTTGTGGTGGGCATCGAAGAACGGGCCACCGCTGGCCAGGATGTGCCGGGGCGGCTGGTTCTTGGCAACGATGGTCATGCCGACATCGCGAATGGTCTCGCCCCGCAAAGCGCGGGCCAACGGGATGTCCTCGGTCGACAGCAGGGTGACACCGTCGGGGCCGTACAGGTCGTATTGGGCCGCCCAGGCGGCGGGCGGCAAGCGGAACGCCTCCAGGCCGTGCCACTGGCGCGCGGCTCGATTGAACAGCGCCAGCTGGCCCTCGGCATCGCAGGCCACCACCCCGTCTGCGATGTTGTCCAGCAGGGTGTGATTGAATTCCTGCTCGCGGTGCAGTGTCGCTTCCGCGCTGCTCCGCTCGGCAATCTCGATCTGGAGTTGCTCGTTGGCCAGCCGCAGCTCGGCCGCCTGGAGTGCGAGCTGGCCACGCAACCGGCTCCGCTCCAGGTGGATGCGGACGCGTGCCAGCAGTTCCTCGGGTTGGAACGGCTTAGCAATGAAGTCCACACCGCCAAGATTCAAAGCCTCCAGCCGATCCTCCACTTCCGTCGCCGCACTGAGGAACAAGATCGGGATGTCGCAGCTCTCGGTCCGTGCCTTGAGCCGCCGACAGACTTCGAAACCATCCAGGCCCGGCATGTGGATGTCCAGCAGGATCAATTCCGGCCGCCTGGCCGCGACCGAGGCCAATGCCAATTCCCCGCTGTCTGCCGGACGCACTTCGTAGCCGTCCGCCGTCAGGACGCCCGTCAGCAACTTGAGAGACACCAAGGAGTCGTCCACTACCAGGAGGTCGCCCTTGTCGTGCATATCGAATCCCCTTTTCTTGCAGCGAGGTGAGGATGAAGCGTACAGAATTCAATTTCGCCGGGCAAGGGGCTCGCAAGGGGCTCGCCCGATCGAAAGTCGCAAGGCAGTGTCGCACCTGTTCGGAAACGGGTAGACTAGTGCGTCGTCAAGGCTTAATCTTGGGGTGACCGATGCGGTGGCGTAAGCTTCCAGCTTGCGTTTGACGCGATGCATCGAAAGGCAAGCAGGATGCTTACCCCACTTTTTAGCCTTGAAGACGCACTAGGCCGCGAGGAGGTGACTCATGCTCACGCCAGCCTTGCTCGTTGCGTTCGGTTTATCGGTCTCCGCGGGGCCGCAGTTCGAGATACCGGTGAGTATTCGCGAACCTGCCCAACTGGCACGCCTCGCGGCACCGGTGCGGGGCGGCGTGCCGTTGCGCCGCGGTCAGCTGCGGGACGGCGCGGTGGCCCGCTTGGTGGATCCGGCGGGCCGGGAATTCGCGTGCGCTGTCCGCCCGCTGGCCCGGTGGTACGACGGCAGCGTGAAGTGGCTGGCTGTGGACACGCAGGTGGACCTGGCGGCCGGCGGCGAGGTTCGTTTGCGGCTCCTGCCCGGCGAGAAACCGCCGGCTAGTCGGGCGGGACTTCACGTCACCGAGGACGCGACCGGCATCACGGTGGATACCGGGCCCGCGAAGTTCGTGTTCTCGCGGAAGACGTTCGGGGCGCCGTCCGAGGTGTGGTGCGACCTGGACGGCGATCGCCGCTCGGAGACCCGCATGGCGTCAGCGGGCGAGTTCGTGTGCGAAGTGGAACATACGCCGCCGGGGCCGCCGGAGGAAGAGAACTGGCTGCGGGATGCGGCAGGCGGGGCTCGAGAACGCTTCTGCGCTACGCCGGACGGCGACTACCGAGTCCAGCTCGAAACGGTGAACGAGCTGCGCGCGGTCGTCAAGGTCAGCGGCTGGCTGGTGAACCTCAGCGGCCGCCGGTTGCTCCACTACACCCTTCGCGCTCACGCCTGTGCCGGCCAGCCCGACTTGCGGTTGCTAGTCACCTGCGTGTATGCCGGCCAGCCCAAACGCGACTTCATCCGCACGCTGCAGCTGCGATTCCCGTGGGAATCCCAGACTCCTGCGGCCTGGGCGTTCGGCGGCCAGACGCCTCACGAGGGGCCGCTGGCGGCAGGCGAATCCGTCAGCCTGTACGAAACCGGCCCGGCGAAGATCTATCATCTCGCCCCGTATACTCTCGACAAGACCGTGGACTACACCGTGGCGCGTGGCGACCAGACGCTGACGCGCGGCCGCGAGGCTCCCGGTTGGGCTCGCGTGGCGGACACCCGCTCGGCGCTGCACGTGGCGGTCCGTAATTTCTGGCAGATGCACCCGAAGGAACTCGCCGTGGACACGCGCGGCGTGACGGTCTACCTCTGGCCCGAGCGGGGCGGCAAGGTGCTGGACCTCCGCCGCCGCTCCGACGAAGTCGACAACGTCTATCATTACGACCTCAGCCTGTGGCCGTACGGCGGCGAAGGCGTGGCCGTGTCGCACGAATTGCTGCTGCGGTATGGGCCGGCGGGCGAGGATCTCGGCGCGGCGCTGACCCAGAGTCTGAACTCGCCCCTGTTGCTGGAATGCTCGCCGCAGTGGTCCGCCGACTCCGGCGTCTTTGGTCCGTTCGCCGTGGCTGACCCGCAGCGATTTCCGCACCTGGAGGGCCTGTTGAACATCGATGTCGAATGGATTCGCGGGAGCCAGCGGGCCTTCCACTGGGACGGTTTGATCGACTTCGGCGACACGCTCTTCCACGGCTACGCGACGCCCTCGCACTACGGCTACATCGGCGAGCAGGCGTGGTGCAGCCGGGGCTATGTGGGTTGGCTGTGCAACGATGGGACGCTGACACATTCCCTGTTCCTCCACTACCTGCGCACCGGAGACTATCAGACGTTTCTCACCGCCGAGGCCATGTGCCGCCACGTGATGGACGTGGACACTTGCCATTACTGTTCCGCCGACCCGGCCTACGTGGGCGGCGGGCATCGCCACGATCAGCAACATTGGGGCAACGGGGTCCGTGGCTACGGCACAGCCACGCATGGAGCGATCGACTATTACCTGCTGACGGCTGACGAGCGGGCGCTGGAGGTTGCCCGCGAGTACGCCCAGTTCCACACCGACGGGAACATGGGCGAGGACGAGGACCGCATCGGCGGGTTGATCCGCTTTTGGGAGTTAACGGGGGAAGCCCGGTGGAAGCAGACCGCGGATGCCGTCCTGGCCCAAGAGCTGAACGTGCCCGCCGACCAGAGCTGGCGATTTGCGACCGGGCAGCACTTTCGCTTTGTCTCGAACACGAGCGTCAGTCTATTGTTCTACCTGTCCGCCGCGCCGCCCGAAGACACGCAGGCACTGCGGCGGGCCATTCGGCAAAGCCTGGACTTCCGGGAGTCGGCTTTCATGAGCACCTGGGACGAAGCGGGCTACTTGACGCTGATCCTGACCGCGCTGGCCTACCAGGACACGGGCGATCCGCGATACGCCCGGATGACCGCCGCGCTCCTGCAGCGCCGGACGAATCTGCCCCGGACGCTCGAGCTGCCGCCGGACTTGCCAAGCGTCCTGCGCGGCCAGGAGTTCCCCGATCTGGTCGAGACGGCGCGCCGCTGGGGTGTCAACAACATTTACACCGCCAACATCCACGAACTCTGCTCCTATCCTTACGCAATCGCTGCCGTGCAGAAGGCCGGCCTGGATGAAGCCGGCGTCTGGAATGTCCCGCGGGTCGAGAACCTGCCGCCGCCCTTCGAGGAAGTGCTGCTGCCGAAGAGCATCGGTCCTGAAATTGGTTTCGCCTACGTGGCCGGCCTGCAGCACGGGTCACCCAGCGACGTAGCCGGCGGCCATTCGGAATTGGTCTTGCTGGAGAATGGCCGTACCCTGGGACCAGCGCACGCGGCTCACGCCGAGATTCGCAAAGAGGGTCGAGGCCGGTATAGTCACTGGGGTGCTCGCACGCTCTGGTTCTCGGCCTCCGACAACACCGACCCCCGCACTAACGGCCGAGAGTACAAAATCGTCTATCCCGGGCCAAACACAAAAAGGGGGACAGGAGCAGTAGTTGCCCCGGCGGGAAAGTAAGAGAGCAACTTCCGCGTCGAACTGATCACGCGCGACCGGCAGGCCCCGATTCTAAGTGGCTGTAAAGAAACAAATTCGTAGAGCGGAATTCATTCCGCCCGAGCGGACTGAAGTCCGCTCTACTACGAAACTACGGAATTGTTGGCCACACACTCTACGAATCGCTCGCGAGGCAGGCGAAACGGAGCTTCGCGAGCGTGCGTTCCCAAGCCGGAGATTGGGACGAGTAGGCAACTCCGAAACTCCCGACTCCGAAACTCACGGCTGCTATGGTGGCCTGCTGCGCTGCGCGGTAGCATGTTGCGCCCATCCTGAGGCCTTACCCAGCCAGACTGCACGCAGCTAAGAGCCTATTCCCGAACTGTTGTACGATGGCCCTCCGAGGCCGTCGAGGCCGCAAATGCGAAGGCTTCCGACGGCCTCGGAGGGCCGTCGTACATAAAAAATCGTTCTTGGGATAGGCCCTCAGCACCCACAGCCGCGTCCCCACTCACCCACCCCATTGCCCGCCAGGGCCGAGGAGAAAAGGTCATGAAGGCTCATTTCTCAGCATTATTGCTGCTCGCCAGCGGTTCCCTGTGGCTGCCTGCGTTCAGCAACGCGGCACCGGACTCGGCCCCCGACTGCATTCGTCAAGCCACGGCGACTCAGCGGCGAGTGGAAGAAGTCGACGGTATTTGGGAACGCGATTGGAAGCCCACCGATCTCCGCGACTTGGCTCAACGCTATGCCGCGAAGTGCGCCGGCCCGCAGCGCAAGCAGGCGAACAAGTTGGCCGACAAAGTGCGCACGCCGAGCGAACTGGAGACGGTCCGCAACCTGTATTACCTCGGACACCTGACTCCGTATCTGGAGTTCGCGGAGCGCACGCTGGAGTTCGTTGAACAAAATGCCCCGCGTCCGCAATTCGCGGCGGAATTGAAGCAGTTGCAGACGCAAGCCGCGACCGCCGACAAGTCCGACACGGCCAGCGGTGCGGCGGCCACCTACGCCAAAGTCTGCGACCTGCGGCGGCGGATCATCTTCTCGCATCCGCTGCTGGCCTTCGACAAACTGCTGATCAACAAACGGTCCGGCCATCTGCCGGAGCACATGTGCGATCAGTTCCTGGGGCGACACAGCCAGCGCACTCCCGGCCTGGTCGTGCTGGAATCGTGGCGCGACCAGCCGAAAGCGACCGTGCTGCTGGAGGGCAAACTGCCGCCGGGCGGGTTGATTCATCCCGACCTCTCGTACGACGGCCAGCGCGTGCTGTTCGCGTTCGCGGACCATTCGGCTTCGCGAAACGGCCAACTGCGCGGCTACTACATTTACGAGTTCTCGCTGGTCAGCGGCGAAGTGCGGCAGATCACGGGCACGGCCAGCGATCCGCTCGAGGGCCTGTATGGGCGCGAGACGACGCTCATCGAAGATATGGATCCGTGCTACTTACCCGACGGCGGCATCGCCTTCATCTCGACGCGCAGTCAACAATTCGGCCGCTGTCACGGCGGACGCTACGTGCCGTCGTACACGCTGTTCCGAGCTGAGTTGGATGGCTCGCACATCCGGCCGCTGTCGTTCAACGAGTCGAACGAATGGGGACCGAGCGTGCTGCATGACGGGCTGCTGGTCTACACACGTTGGGACTACGTGAATCGGCACGACACGATTTTCCAAAGCCTGTGGGTGATGCAACCGGACGGCACCACGACGGCTCACTACTACGGCAACAATTCGCCGGCTCCCTGCTTCATTGGTGAGACGCGCGCGATCCCGGGCTCGCACAAAGTGGTGGCGACGGCCGCCGCGCATCACGGGCAGACGATGGGCACGCTGATCGTCATCGATCCGGAAAAGGGCCAGGACCACGGCGATCCGCTGACGTGGCTCACGCCGGAACTGAGCTTTCCCGAATCGGGCGTGCCGAAGGGCATCACTCCCACGGCGAAGCCGCTGCCGGAGCAGAGTGCGCAGGCGAGTCAGAAACACGGCGCTCGCGCGGCCACGCCGTATCCGCTCAGCGAAGACCTGTTTCTGGCGGCCTACCAGGACGGGGCCGAGTTCGGCGTGTACCTGATTGATACGCTGGGCGGCCGCGAATTGATCTACGCGGATCCGCAGATCTCCTGCATGGACCCGATCCCGCTGCGCGCGACGCCGCGACCGCCGATCATCCCGTCGGCCGTCGCCGGCCACGAACAGGAGTCCACGGGCCAGTTCTTCGTGCAAGACGTGTACCAGTGCCGCCAGCCGTTAGAACGCGGTTCGATCAAGAGCCTGCGGGTCAACGAGATCATCAGCCAGCCGACCAATTCGGCGCCGGTGCGCAGCGCCGTAAACAACGAGTTAGTCAAGCGGGTGCTGGGCACTGTCCCGGTCAATTCGGACGGCTCCGTCGCATTTGAGGCTCCGGCCGGCAAGCTGCTGCAACTGCAACTGCTCGACGAACACGGCCTGGCGATCATGACGATGCGCAGCGCCGTGTATCTGCAGCCAGGCGAACAGGCGTCGTGCGTGGGCTGCCATGAATCGCGTTACGCCACGCCGGTAAAGATGGCAAAGTCGAAGCCGGCTAAGATCCAACGCATCCAGCCGCTCCCCGGCCCGCGGTACGAGGGTGGGTTCAGCTACGTGCGCACCGTGCAGCCGGTGCTAGATCGCTACTGCATCCGTTGCCACGGCTTGGAGAAGACGGACGGCGGCGTCAATCTGCTGGGGACCATGGAGGACTCGAACGGGAAACGCAACGACGAGACGTTCTCGGTGTCGTATCGGTCGCTGGTGCACGGCCGGAATCTGGTGCGGCTCGCGCCGCGCAACGGTGAGTCGTATCCGAGCCGGCCGAAGGACTATTTCGCGCACGCCGGCCGATTGGCTCAACTGCTGCTCGACGGTCACCCGGACAAGCAAGGAAACAAGCTGGTGGAACTGGATCGGGACAGCCTGCAGCGGATTGTCGCCTGGTTGGATCTGAACTGCCAGTTCTACGGCGACTACTCCTTCAATCGCGTGGAGAGCCAGCCGCCGTCGGCGGTGGGCGAGCGGGCGTTGCGGCAGGCGATTGAGAAACGTTTCGGCAGTGAGTGGGCACGACAGCCGTTCGCGGCGTTGGTCAATGTGGCCTCGCCGCGCGCGAGCCGCATTCTCCAGACGACGCTGGCCGCACCCGCGGGCGGCTGGGGCCAAGTGACGCAACACGGCTGGTCGAACACGAATGAGCCGAGTTATCGCGAGATGCTGCAGCTGGTGGAGGCGTCGGTCACCCCGCCGGCGTATCACGACATCGCCGGGACGTGCGGCCACGAGAACGGCTGCCGTTGCGGCGGCTGCTGGGCTCGCAAGGATCATCAAGCCCGCCTGCAGAAGCCGGCGGTACCGGCCGTCGCCGCCACGAAGTAGGGATCGGACGCCGGACGGGACTTGGCCCGTTGAAAACTGGCGATTGACTCGGCGAATTGACGGCGGTGAGAGGTCCGTCTTTCGTTGCACTCACGCCACCACGCGGCTTGTCTGCGCGGAGCGATGTTCCCTTGAAGTGTGCGTTTTGGTTCCGACGCCTGCCCCACCGGCCCCGTGCCGGTGGAACCAGGTTTGAAAACTACGCGGAACGCGCAAAACTTCCGCCCCCGCCGCCCCATCGCCGCCGTTGGCGGCGGTGGCGGCGGTGGGGCGGCGGGGGCGGCGGGGGCGGCGGGGGCGGAAGGGGCGGAAGGGGCGGAAGGGGCGTGCCGCGGCGCGGGTGTCGTCAACATCCGCCTGACCCCTAGCGAACCGAACACGGAAGGCCGAACCATGGATCGCTTCACCAACGGACAGATTTCAAGACGCGAATTGCTACCGGGCGGCCTTGGCTGGGGCGTCCTGGCTTTAGCAAGCCAAGCCGTGGCGGCTGAGACCGGCTCCGGCGGCCTCAGCGTCCAACGCCTGATCCGGCAAGAGAATGAGAAAGCCGGCACGCGGGACTGGATGCTGAAGAAGACCGGTGTGGACCCCGCGACCAAGTACCGTTGTCCCTGGATCGAAGGCTACTGCTCGCGGGCCAGTGTGCGCACGGGCGAGAAGATCACCTTTCACGTCAGCACCAATCCGCCGGCTTCCTTCACCGTGGACATTTACCGGACTGGTTACTACGACGACGGTAAGAATCCTTGGTACATCGGCCGCGATGTGGCGGTTAGCCTCAACCGGCCTTACGGGAATTACCCAAGGAACCCCTGACCATGCACCGAGACAAGCAATTGCGAGCCCTGCACGCTCTGATCCTGTTGGTGGCTTTCACGGGGACTTCCCGCGCTTCTCAGCCCGCCACGCCGACAAAAGTCGCACCCCGCTTCGCCAATCCGGTCCCTCCCGAGCTGACGACCAGTTCCGACCTGACGGCTGAGGTCGACGGCGTCCCCGTCTGGGTCGAGAATCTGACCAAGGCCTGCCCGGAAGACGCACCGGCTTGGTTTCGCGCCAACGCGACGAAGAACCTGGCGGTGAACATCGCCGCGTTCACCTGTACGAAGCCCAGTCGGCTGACCCTCCATCTCCAGCAGCCGCTGCAGACTTTGTTCGAACTGAACGTGACCGATGGCGCATTCTACAGCCAAGCCCCGCCCGGTCGGATCCAGGGTGTCCGTCTGAAGAACATCCAGTGGGAGAAAGCCTGTCCCATCGTAATCACGGGATACAACGCCGACCATCTGGTGGAAGACGTGGTCTTCGAAAACTGCCAGGTAGCGGGCGCCCCGCTGACTTCCGCCCAGATCCAAACCAATGCGTTCACCAAACGGATCGTCGTCCGATAAGCACATGCCGTCGGGGGGTGGTACAATGCGGCAACCGTCCGTGCGAATCCGACGGGCTGACGCTTGGTTTGGCGAACGAACAAAGTTCCTATCACTGTTCCTATCACTATGCCGACGATGTGCGGCTTCTGCTAGACTCGGGGGTTGGTCGTTCCTGCGACAAAGGGCTGATACCCATGACAAAGCTGACCGATTACGTGAAATCAATAGGACATACACTCCCAGTCCTCACTGCCCTGCTGCTGCCAACGACTCTTGCCGTGTCCGCCGCGCCGTTGCCGAAACTGAAGGTGAGCGACAATCAACGCTTTCTCGTGACCGAATCCGGCGAACCCTTCTTCTGGCTCGGCGATACGGCGTGGGAACTGTTTCACAGCTTGAACCGCGAGGACGCGGAGCTTTACCTAAAGAACCGCGCAAAGCTTGGTTTCAACGTTGTCCAAGCGGTGGCGCTGGCGGAGTTGCACGGACTCACAGCGCCAAACGCCTATGGCCATCTGCCGCTGAAAAGCCACAACCCGCTTCAACCGAGCGAGGACTATTTCAAGCATGTGGACTGGATCGTGGCAAAGGCTAACTCGCTCGGCATCTACGTCGGGTTCCTGCCGACGTGGGGCGACAAGTGGAACAAGAAGTGGGGCGCGGGCCCGGAGATTTTCACGCCGCAGAATGCCGAGGCTTACGGCGCGTGGATCGGCAAGCGTTACCAGGACGCTGGCATCGTGTGGATTCTGGGCGGCGACCGTCCGGTCGAGACCGACACCCACAAGGAAATCCTCCGTGCGATGGCGCGCGGTCTCCGCCAAGGCGACGGCGGCGCGCATCTCATTACGTTTCATCCGACTGGAGGCAGCAGTTCAAGCGGACCGTTCCAGGACGAGGACTGGCTGGACTTCCACATGCGCCAGAACGGGCATCAGCCCGAGTTTACCGGCCGTTATGACCAGACCCGCGCCGATTACGACCGCAAACCCGCGAAGCCGGTACTCGATGGAGAACCGATTTACGAAGGTCATCCGGTGTCGTTTGACGCGAAGAAGTTCGGCCACTCCGTCGCTGCAGACGTCCGTCGCCCGTTCTACTGGGACGTGTTCACCGGCGGCTTCGGGCACACCTACGGTCACCACTCCGTGTGGTCCATGCACAGCGCTGGCCGCGAGCCGGTCAACTCGCCGCTCATGCCTTGGACCGAGGCGATCAATGAGCCGGGTGCGTTCCAAGTCGGCATCGGCAAGCGGCTGATCGAGTCGCGTCCATTCCTCACGCGCGTGCCGGATGACACGGTGCTCGTGCCGACGGAATATCCGACGCTCGTACCCGGTGCCGGCACGCGGCGTTTCGCGGCCACGCGCGACGAGAGCGGCAGCTACGCGATGGTCTATGTGCCGGTCGGCCGCGAGTTCATCGTCCGTTTGGACAAGATCACCGGCCCGCAGGTGCAGGCCTGGTGGTTCAACCCGCGCGACGGCAAAGCCACTGCCATCGGCACGTTCGAGAACCAGGGCGAGCAGGCGTTCACGCCGCCGACGCCCGGCGAACTCCTCGACTGGGTGCTGGTGTTGGACGATGCGGTGAAAGGCTATCCCCAACCCGGAACAGGAGTATTCCAACCCAAATGAAACTCCAACTCATTGCTGTCCTGTTCCTCGTTTCCACCTACGCCGTCGGTGCGGAGTCATTCCCTGTTCGCATCAAGATCGACGCCGCAGAGCCCAGCGGCCCGCTCCAACCCATCTGGCGATTCTTCGGCGCGGATGAGCCGAACTATGCCACCATGAAACACGGTCGCGAATTGTTGGGTGAACTCGGTGCCTTGAAAAAGGACAAGGTCTTCTTCCGCACCCACCATCTGCTCGTCACGGGCAAGGGCGAGCATGGCTTGAAATGGGGTTCCACCAACGCCTACACCGAGGACGCCGCAGGAAATCCGGTGTATGACTGGACCATCGTGGACCGGATCTTCGATGCCTATCGCGGCAACGGAGTGAGGCCGTATGTGCAGATCGGATTCATGCCGCAGGCGCTTTCGGTGAAACCGGAACCTTATCGCCACCAATTTCCGAAAGCGCAATACCACGAGTGGTTCACCGGCTGGGCCTATCCGCCAAAGGACTTCGCGAAGTGGGAGGAGCTGGTCGATCAGTGGGCGAAACACTGCGTCGAAAGATACGGCGAACCGGAAGTGCTCAACTGGTATTGGCAGACGTGGAACGAACCGAACATCGACTACTGGCGGGGCACCCGCGAAGAGTTCTTCAAGCTCCATGATCACGCCATCCGCGCCGTGCGCCGCGCCATCCCCAAGGCCAAAGTCGGCGGACCCGATCTGGCAGGCGGCAAGGGCGGGGATTTCCTGGAGAGTTTCCTCCTTCACTGCCTGAGAGGCATCAACCGAGCCAGCGGGGAAAGAGGCACGCCGCTGGATTTCATTTCCTTCCACGCGAAGGGCAGCCCGAAACAAGTCGATGGCCACGTGCGCATGGGCATTGCCACCCATCTCAGCGAGATCAACGAGGCCTTCGGCGTGATCGCGAAGTATCCCGAACTCAAGAGTACCCCCATCGTGATCGGCGAGTCCGATCCGGAAGGTTGCGCCGCCTGCCAGGGGTCGCATCTCGCCTATCGGAATGGCACCATGTATTCAAGTTATACCGCTGCGAGTTTCCCACGAAAGCTCGACCTCGCAGAGAAGCATGGCGTCAATCTCGAAGGCGCGCTCACTTGGGCCTTCGAGTTCGAAGGTCAGCCCTACTTCGCCGGTTTCCGCTCGCTCGCCACCAATGGCATCGACAAACCGGTGCTCAATGTCTTCCGCATGTTGTCCCGCATGGACGGCCAGCGCCTGCGCGTCGCGAGCGATGGCGCGGTGCTGCTCGATGAACTCTTGAAGTCTGGCGTTCGCGAAAAGCCCGATGTCTCCGCACTCGCCGCTCGCTCGGGCAAACGCATCACCGTATTGGTCTGGCACTACCACGACGACGATGTGCCCGGAGCCAGTGCGGGAATCACCCTCGATCTAACAGGCGCGCCGGATGGCAGCCCGAAAATCACCCGCACGCTCATCGACGAAGGTCACTCGAACGCCTTCACCGCATGGCTCGCCATGGGTTCCCCGCAATCACCGACTGTCGATCAGATCCGTGAGTTGGAAAGAGCCAGCCAGCTCGTCCACGCGACCGGCATGCCCGAGGTGAGATCCGCAGACGGACATTGTCAAATCACGTTTTCCCTCGCCCGCAAAGGAGTGACTTTGTTGGAATTGGAGTGGCCTTGAGCGACGCCCACGGCTACTCCGGCCTGGCACCTGCAGGAACAATTTCCTCGCCCGCCGCGACCGTTTCTCGCCGGTCGAGCAATAGACGCGTCGCGAACCATCCCCCATTACCAAAGGAGAAATCAAACGTGTTCACTCGACCAACCAGGATGCGGAATGTCTCGGGTCTGGTGGTGATCTTAGTCGCCAGCGCCAGTGGCGCGGAGAAGACGGCCAGCCCGCGGCCAGCGGGCAAGCCTGGGGGCGCTGAACCTGCGGGGCGGCAGCGTCTCTCGCTCGATCAGGGCTGGCGATTCCACCAGGGCGATATTCCGTTTCCGGTCATTACCGGACACGACGCGTCCTACGCCAGCGCTAAGGCCGGCAAGGCCTGGGGTGCGGCCGCGCCGGAGTACGACGACTCGGCGTGGCGCGAACTCGATCTTCCGCACGATTGGGCGGTGGAAGGGCCCTTCGATGAGCGGGAGAACATAGCGCAAGGCTACCGCCCGCGCGGCATCGGCTGGTATCGGCGCCAGTTCCGGCTCGATCCGGTCGATCGCAGCCAACGTCTCGAACTTCAATTCGATGGCGTGGCCACGCATTGCACGGTGTGGGTCAACGGCACGGTCGTGCATCGTAACTGGTGTGGCTACACGTCGTTCTACCTGGACGTCACGCCGTTGGCCCAATACGGTGATAAGCTGAACACGATCGCCGTCCGCGTGGATGCCAACGCGATGGAAGGCTGGTGGTACGAAGGTGCGGGCCTGTACCGGCACACGTGGCTGGTGAAGCGCCAGCCGGTGCATCTGATGACCGACGGCGTCTATGCGCATCCGGTGCGTGCGGCGGATGGTTCGTGGTCGCTACCGGTCGAGGCCACCCTGGGAAACTCCGGTCGCGACCCGGCGGCGGTCGAAGTTGAGGTCACTCTCGCCGATCCGTCAGGGCAGGAAGTCGCGCGCGCCGCAACGCCGACGACGGTGCCCGCGCTCGATCAGGCCATCGCCAAATTGGCGGTGCCGGTTGCCGCGCCGAAGCTCTGGTCGGTGGCCTCGCCGTCTTTGTACCGGGTTCGCACCGTCGTCCTTCAGAACGGTAAGGCAGTGGACGAATCCCGGACCAACTGCGGCTTCCGCACGATTCGGTTCGACCCCGAGCAGGGGTTCTTCCTGAACGATCAACCGCTCAAGCTGAAGGGCGTCTGCAACCATCAGGACCACGCGGGCGTGGGCGTCGCCGTTCCGGATGCGCTGTGGGAATTCCGCCTGCGCAGGCTGCGCGAGATGGGAGTCAACGCCTTGCGCTGTTCGCACAACCCGCCGGCGGTCGAATTGCTCGACGCCTGCGATCGCCTGGGCATCCTGGTGATGGACGAGAACCGCAATTTCAACTCCAGCCCCGAGTACATGCGCCAGCTGGAGTGGCTTGTCCGACGCGACCGCAATCATCCGAGCGTCATCCTCTGGTCGGTGTTCAATGAAGAACCGATGCAAGGCACAGAAACCGGCTACGAAATGGTACGCCGCATGGCGGCGGCGGTAAAGAAACTGGATACCACACGACCGGTCACGGCCGCCATGAATGGCGGCATGTTCAGCCCCGTCAATGTGTCGCAGGCGGTGGACGTCGTCGGGTTCAATTACCAGATCGATTCCTATGACCGATTTCACGCGGCGAATCCAAAGCTGCCGTTGACCAGTTCCGAGGACACGTCGGCCGTCATGACGCGCGGGGAATATGCCAACGACAAGACGCGGAATGTCCTCAGTTCGTACGACACCGAGCATCCGGGCTGGGGCGCCACGCATCGCGCCGCATGGAAGGCGATCGCCACGCGACCGTATCTTGCCGGCGGCTTCGTCTGGACGGGCTTCGACTACCATGGCGAACCCCAGCCACTCAAATGGCCGTCCACCGGATCATCGTTCGGATGCCTGGATTTGTGCGGTTTTCCGCTCCACAAATAAGCAGAATAAGAATTTCCATTTGGTAAAGGAGCGTTCAAAGTACCTACAATTTGATTTTTATTGTTAATGCTTGAAGCTGATACGAGATATGTATTGGATGGTTTATTGTTTATCAAGTCATTTATGTTTTTCATCCCCGCCGATGATGTCCATAAGAAAGCTGTTCTTGTGTAAGCAATATTATCAAAATCAGAGGAGCCAACTACGGAACCACTATTATTAATACTGGAAGCACTGCTGTATTGTCCTCCGAGTATGCCGAGATCCTGCATGCCACTCGATGGCGTCCATAAAAATGCGTGACTCGATTGCCCTCCTGCTTCAGAAGTACCTACCACCGAACCACTATCATTGATGCCATAGGCATAACCTCCTTTGCCGGACAGACTCCCCAGATCTTTAATCCCATCCGTTTTTGTCCATTTAAAGGCTTTGTTGTACCCCGCGAAAAAGTCAGCTGAGTACCCAACCACTTCATTCTTATTATTAATCCCAACAGCGCAGCTTCCATCAGGAGTGCCAAAGTTTTGAATAACGCCGGAAGGGGACCATAAAGCAGCCGTGGTCCCGCCAGGCCCCCAGGTACCCCCGGATATGTAGCCAGAATCATTTATGGAATGGCTGCCATAGGCAGGAACAGAAAAACCTGAGGCACCCAGATCGTAGTAGTAATATTGCTCAGCTTTTGAGGCGTTGACTGATAACAAAAGGCTCACGGCAATAAGGATGGTAATCAATAATCCCTGGTTTTTCATTGACTTACTCCACAATCACAAATTAAAGCATTGAATGAAAAAGCCGGACCGCCACCTATTCAGGCAACCCGGCTATCTTCTCATCCTTGAATAGACCCGTGGCTTTCCGTCCCCGCC
>JAPLNJ010000621.1 GCA_026692885.1 Planctomycetota bacterium
AACTGGGATCAGGCGATGGCATCCAATTTCCAGTGGTGCCCGAATATCGACACCATGAACGAGAATACCGAGCCGCCGATCAAGGCGGATGCCCAAGGCCGTTATCCGGTGCCCGTGCCGGGCCAGTGGACGGAGATCTAATCCCATGAGCAAGACCATACGTTGGGGCATCATTGGGTTGGGCTGGTTCGGTGAGGTGCACGCCGAGGCGCTATCGACGATGCCCGGGATCGAACTGGCGGCCTTGTGTACGCGCCGCCAACAACGCCTGGCCGAGGTGGCGGACCGCTTCCACGTGACCAAGCGGTACACCAACTACCACGACCTGTTGGCCGACCCGGACATCGACGTGGTCGGCATCACGACCCACATCTACGATCATCGGGACATCGCTATCGACGCGCTGCGGAGCGGCAAACACGTGTTCCTGGAGAAACCCATGGCGCCGACTCCGGCCGACTGCGACCAAATTCTCGCAGCGGCCGAGCAGGCGGCGGGTTTCTTGATGGTCGGGCACATCTGCCGGTTCGACCCACGCGTGACCTTGGCGAAGCAAGCGATCGACGAGGGGCGTATCGGCACGATTATCTCGATGCACGCCCGGCGTAATCTGTCGAAAGCCATCGGCCGCCTAGTGCTCGACAGCATCTCGGCCTTGATGGGCGACGGCATCCACGACGGCGACCTGATGCTCTGGTTCAGTCAGGCTCAGCCGGTGAGTATTTACGCCCAGGAGATCCATCCGGGCAACAACGAGCACCCGGACGGCGGTTGGGCCATGGCGCGCCTGGACAACGGGGCGATTGCCGTGATCGAGTCGATCTGGCACTTGCCGGAAAGCACGCCTTACCAGATCGACGCCCGCATGGAAGTGATCGGCACCGAGGGGGCGATCTACATCAATTGCGGCGAAGCGGGACTGGAGATTCACGACGGTGCTGGCAATCGCCGACCGGATACCCTCTACTGGCCCGACGTGTTCGGCCAGCGGTTCGGCATCCTGCGCGCGGAACTGCGGTACTTCGCGGACTGCGTGGCCGAGAGCCGGTGCCCCGCTCGCATTACGCCCCAGGAATCTCGCGCCGCCGTGGCCCTGCTGGCCGCTGCCGTGGAGTCGTCACGCACCGGGCAAATTGTCAAATTCGGCAAAAGGAAGGAGCTGGAGATATGAACGCACGGAATCGCGTCGCCATTTGCACGATACGCATTCTCACGATGGGTATTGACAGGCGACCCGGCAGGTTCGAACATCACGAACCTGTTGCGATCTTTTGGGCTGTCAAGGAGCGGTTACGATGAACCAAAGTGCTGTTTCTGTCTTCGACCTGAGTCCATCGGAGAAGCTCCAGCTAGTGGAGGATCTCTGGGACGATCTGGCCACCACCCCGTCGGACGTTCCTTTACCAGACTGGCAAGTGGAGGAGTTGGATCGTCGGAAGGCCAACCTGATGAACAATCCAGCAGCGGGGCTTGCTTGGGGCGAGGTGCAGCGGAGGGTCCGTAGTCAACATGGCCGCTGAACTCGTTATCGCACCGGAGGCGGCACAGGATATCGACGAGGCGTACGGGTGGTACGAGGTCCGACGGGCTGGCCTAGGGGAAGAGTTTCTGAGCTGCGTCGATGCCTGCATTCAAGCGATTTGTCGCCTGCCTGAGATGCATGCGAAGGTGGACAAGGAATATCGTCGCGCGCTGGTACGGCGGTTTCCCTACGCGGTCTTCTACGAATCTGTCGCTGGCAAGATTACGGTCTACTGCGTTTTCCATACGTCGCGAAGTCCGGAGAAGTGGCGCCGGCGGCTCCCTTGATTTACCGAGCAACGCCGAACCAGCGCATGCAGCCGACTGGGGTGGCCGGTCGGACGTCAGTGGCAACGGAGAGTCTGTCACCGGCCACTCCGGCGGCTGTTGCGTGTCATTCTATATAAAGGAACCGTCCCATGCAGTTTGATCACCTCGGCATGATTACCACCGAGAAGAAGGACGAAGAAATCTATGTGGCGGCCACCAAGGTTTGGGTCACCGACTTTCAGAAACATCCCTTCCACATCGAGTGGTTGCGGTTTGAACCGGACAGCCCGGTCACCGGACCGGTGCGAGAGAAGCCCCATGTCGCGTATCGTGTCGACAATATCCGGCAAGCGGCCCTGGGGCTGAAGGTGCTCCTGGAGCCGTTCGACGCCGGCATCGCCGTGGTCGGTTTCTACGAGACGGCCGACGGCGGCGTCGTGGAATTCATGGAATATCCGAAAACGGCCACGTAGGTTAGGATCGCGAAATGAATTAGTGTCGCGTCTTCAAAGTAGCCATCACGCTCCGCGTGATGGCATGTCATCTCGCGGAGCGAGATGACCACATTCTTGATTCTTGCGACAGTTATTTCTTTCGCGATCCTTAGCCTTGCCAGGCTGACGTGTCAGGCTGGAAAGCCTGACTTACTCCAGATGCAAAGGAATTAGCCCGTTATGCCCAATCCCATCCAACGTGTATTCGTGACCGGGGCCAGTGGAAAAGTCGGTGGCCCGCTGTGTGAGGCTCTGCTGCAAGCCGGATACCAGGTCCTCGGCCTGGACCGTAATGCGGTCGGCGTCCCAGGAGTCGAGGAAATCCAGGGCGATGTGGCCGACGCCGACCTGATCGAGGACTTGGTCTCTCGTAGCGATGCCGTGATCCACTTGGCCACCTGCAAAGAAGATCGCGAAGCGTTGATCAAGGTCAGCGTCCAGGGAACCTTCAATCTGCTGGATGCCGCGATGCGGACCAAGGCTCCCAAGCGCGTCATCCTGGCCAGTGGCGATGCGGTCAACGGGATTTACTTCAACCCACAACCGGTCCCGATCCGCGAAGACCTGCCGCTGATTGCCTATCCTGGCTACTATCCGCTGTCCAAGGTGCTGGAAGAGGCGATGTTCCAGCAGTACTACCATCAGGCCTGCGTGCCCACGGTCTGCCTGAGGTTCTCGTGGATCCACGCCGAGGATGACGTCCTCAACCACCTGACCGTCGCGGGCGAGTGCTTCGGTATCCCCGTGTGGCAAGAACTGATGAACGACCGGCAGCGGGCCAGCTACTCGGCTGGCCAGGACGCGGCCGTCGCCCTGCGTCATCCCGACGGCCGACCGTGTCGGCGGCACATCACGGCGGTGGAAGATTGCGTCCAGTCGTTCCTGCTCGCGCTGACGCGGGAAGGCCTCGCAGGCCAGACCTTCATGATCGCCATGACCGACCCGTTCGACTACGTGGAAGCGGCTCAGTACGCGGCCCAACGACTGGGGATCGACGTGCTTGAACTAGTCGACCCGGTCGGCCAAGATTTTTTTGTCGACACCACCAAGGCACGCTACGTGCTCGGCTACCAGCCGAAGTACGACATCCGCCGCTTGATCGATCAGGCCGTCGAGTTCCGGAAGTCCGGCGGACAACGGCGGCAGCGATCGGGATACAAGGGGTAGGTCAGGCTTTCCAGCCTGACGATTGCGGTCGCCGCGATCGGGAACCCGGTCGCGGCTAAACGAATTTGATTGCGGTCGATGACCGCGATAGGAGAGAAGTCATGCATCTCAAAGACAAAGTCATTCTCATCACCGGCGGGACCTCGGGTATCGGCGAGGCCTGCACGGAACTGTTCTCGCGGCACGGTGCGAAAGTCGTGACCATGTCGATTCAGCAGGAGGCCGGCTCGGCGCTGGCCAAGCGACTGAACGACGAAGGGTGCTCGTGTGTTTTCCACTACGGCGACGCCAGCCAGGAGGCAGACGTGAAAGCGGTCGTAGACTTGGCCGTCCAACGGTTCGGCCGACTCGATTGTGTGCATGCGAATGCTGGCGTCCTGCGTAACCAGAAGATCACCGACATCACGCTCGACGATTTCTACGCCCTGATCAACGTGAACCTGCTCGGACCGGTCCTGATCGCGAAGCATGCCATTCCGGTCATGGAGCGACAGGGCCGGGGCGTGATCTGTTTTACGACTTCCGTCGCCGCCGAGATCGGCTTCCCGGCCCACGGCGTCTACTGCGCCTCGAAGGCGGCCGTCGTGGCTTTGATGCGGAGCCTGACCACGGACCACAGCCCCCAAGGCGTGCGGTTTGTGGCGGTCAGTCCGGGCACGATCGACACGCCGATGCTGGCCGCGTCGTGTGCAGGGTGGGACACGCCGAAGGATGTCCTGTACGCCCAAGTGGCCAAGAAAATCCCCGTGCAGCGGATGGGCCAACCGATCGACGTGGCCCACGTGGTCGCTTTCCTGTTCACCGACGAAGCCGGCTTTGTCAACGGCAGCGTGATCCATCTGGAAGGCGGTACGCTCTGTCTGCCGCCGTGGTAGGTCAGGCTTTCCAGCCTGACATGAAATCGCAGCAACCCACGTAGGTCAGGCTTTCCAGCCTGACATGAAATCGCGGGTCACAAGACGTCAGGCTGAAAAGCCTGACCTACGGGACGTCAGGCTGGAAAGCCTGACCTACGAATCATGAAGCTTCAGTACGAGCGCCACCTTCCGCACCAAGTCCCCCCAGGGTTTCCGATCTTTCTGACCTGGAACCTGAAAGGGGCGCTGCCGGATGAAATGGTGGATCACTTGCGGCACGAGCGAAAGCGGCTGGAATCGCAACCCAGGCGAACCGATGAATCGGACGCAAATCGTAAGATCCTGCACGACAAACTGCTCTTCGCAATGTCGGATCGTTACCTCGACCACGCCAGCGCCGGACCGCTGCACCTCCAGGACCCTCAGGCAGCATTGATCATCGAAGACTCCATCGTCTTCGGCGTACCCGAGCGATATTCGCTCTTCGCCTGGACCGTGATGGGTAATCATGTCCATGTCCTGCTCACTCCGCGTTGGAGTCTCGAAAAGGTAACGCAGGGCATCAAGGGGTATACTGCGTACAAGATCAACGGCGTGCAGGATGTGCGGGGGCGAGTCTTTTGGCAGGACGAGTCGTACGATCACTGGGCCCGTGATGAGGAAGAGATCATGCGGATTATCGAATACATTGAGAACAATCCGGTCAAGGCCGGACTCTGCGACCGTCCCGAAGACTGGCCTTACTCGTCGGCTCGGTTGCGAGCGGTCTGGCCCGTAGGTCAGGCTTTCCAGCCTGACATGAGATGGTAGCGGTTCCCGTAGGTCAGGCATTCCAGCCTGACATGAGATGGTAGCGGTTCCCGTAGGTCAGGCATTCCAGCCTGACATGAGATGGCAGCGGTTCCCGTAGGTCAGGCTTTCCAGCCTGACATGAGATGGCAGCGGTTCCCGTAGGTCAGGCTTTCCAGCCTGACATGAGATGGCAGACAGATTGGTGCGCCGCGCGACGTCAGGCTGGAAAGCCTGACCTACAAAGACGCCTACTTGGAGGTACTATGCGTTACTCACGATTCTTTGAACTTCTGGCTCTGTCCGTCATCCTGCTGAGCGCCACCGCCCGGGCCGCTGACGATCCGGCGAAGGCCCCAATCCGTGTGGGCATCATCGGACTCGATGCGCACGCCGTGCCCTGGACCAAGATTATCACCGACCCCAAAGCTCAACCGCCGATCACCGACATGAAGGTGGTCGCTGCGGTGCGGACCTTCAGCCCGGACATTCCGTTTAGCGCCGATAATGTCGAGAAGAACACCCAGGCGATGCGCGAGATGGGCGTCGAGATCGTTGAGACGATCGAAGCCCTGCTGCCGAAAGTCGATGCCGTGCTGCTGCTGAGCATTGATGGCCGTCCGCATCTGGCCCAGGCCCAGCCGATTTTCGCGGCACGGAAGCCGGTGTTCATTGACAAACCGGTGGCCGCCTCGCTGGCCGACACGGTGCGGATCTACGAGCTGGCCCGGACGAGTGGCACGCCGTGCTTTTCCAGCTCGTCGCTGCGATACAGTCCTGCGATTGCCGGGATGTGCAGCGACCCACGCGTCGGCAAGGTGCTCGGCTGTGATGCCTACAGTTCCAACGCGCCGCTGGAACCCAGTCACCCCGATCTGTTTTACTACGGCATCCACGGCAGCGAATTGCTGTTCACGATCATGGGTCCAGGCTGCCAGACGGTGAGTCGTGTGAAGACGTCGGCGGCCGACCTGGCGGCTGGCGTATGGGAAGACGGCCGACTGGGGACCTACCGCGGAATCCTGCAGGGCCGCGTTGACTTCGGTGCCACGGTGTTCGGCGACCAGGGCATTGCCCCCTCCGGCAAGTTCGGAGGTTATGAATACCTGCTGGTGGAAATCGCCAACTTCTTCCGGACCGGGAAACCACCGCTGGACGCCGAGCAGACGCTGGAGATCTACGCCTTCATGGAAGCCGCCGACGAGAGCAAGCGTCAAGGCGGCCTGCCGGTTTCGTTGGCCAGCGTCTTGGAAAAAGCACGCAAAGAAGCGGCGGCGAAGTAGTCGGACGCAGTCGCGCTGTCTGAAACAGACCATCCGACAAACTCATTTGGCCCCGTAGGGCATCGAGAGATTAATGGATTACGTTGCGTACCACAGCCAAGACGTGATGGGCAATGAGCTTGGCGACGGGCCGCCATTTGCAATGCTTTCGAGAAAGCCGGTTAGCCATCTTGATGGCCAAGTCGTTTGGGTCATTGAGGGGCGAGGAAGCAAGAAACAGTACTTTCTGAAACAGAGATTCATCGTTGACTTGATTGAAAGAATCGACGACGACTATTTCCGGTTTCAATTCACTGGACAAGACGGAATCAGTTTCACCCCGGAGATCCCGCTGAGTGTTCACACCTGGTTCAAGGACTTCCTCAAGGCCGTCGCAAACTTCTCAATCGGCGTTTCACCGCTAAAGCCGGAATTTCAACGGCGCTTTTTGGAACTCGCTGGTCCTCTTGATAGCAGCGCTGAGGATGTCGCGGACAAATCGGATTGGCAGCTCACGGAGGGTGAAATTCAAACGACGTTACGAACGTACAAAATGCCCTAACAGTCAACCCTTAGGAACGGCCGAGAAGCAACTTCGGCATTTGCCTGGGACCGGCACAGAAAAGGGAGCCGGTAGCGGCAGGCAGGACGGTACCAGTTGAACAGGTGTAGCTTCTCGTCTACTTCGCTGGTTTCCTTCCGTGGAATGGTCTCCTTCGAAGGGTGAAGGAGTTCCAATTTGTCTCCTTCCTCGTTTCCTTCCCTTTTTTCCGAGTCGGACAGTGCGCCGATGACGAAGCCTTGAACCAGGGAAGATGGCAGGCGGACCCTGGCCAGAGGCGGATCGCAGGCGGCCGGTGTATAGTGGACACGCCGTCGCCAGCAGGGGACCACGGGAAGTGCGTCCCGTAACAAAAAGTGCCCGAAGGACTAAAGGCCAGTCCTTCGGGCGGCCCCAAGGGAGTAACCAGCTCCCCAGGGACAAGATCAGCTTATCGTTTCCCCGCCACCCTCGCCTAGGACCCACCGGTTTCCGCCACGGACTTGTCATCGCGAGGGCTGTGGCCGCGTGTTTTCACCGCGGTCGTCAAACCATCGCTTCTGTGGGCAGCGGGAATGCCCGCGGTTGCTGCGCCGCTGGCAGGATGCCAAACGTCAACGTCGGTTCCGGAGCCTGGTGAAGAACCGACAGAAGCACGCGGAGGCCGAACGCCAGCGCCGTTGTCGCCAACGGGAGGCGCAGGCGGCAGGCGTGGGCGTAGCTCCGCCTGCACCGCCCGTTCCGCAGGACGAAGCGCCGTCGCGCGCGTGGTAACGCAGCGAAAGAATTACCCACGACTTTTGCGATCGTCCGGGCTGCTACGCTCCGCTGTGTGGCGTTCGTCGCGGTCCCTGTCAGTATTGCGCCGGAGACTGTCGGCAGGCCGAACGCCGGGTACAGGACCGGGAGCGCAAGTTCAAGGCTCGCCAGAAGAAAGCGGCCGAGTGTAAGGCACAGGAGCGGAATCCAGTCCCTCCGGCCGGAACCCCGCGAACCATCAGCGCTGGGGACTGGAAGCGTTACCGCGCAGCGGCTGAGCGTTCGTCGGCGCGCGTCCCCACCACTTCGACGCCGGCCGACGCGGCGCTATCTTCTCGCGACCGAACTGAGCTTCCCAACCTTTCCGAGGAGGTCTCCGAACATGATCCCCAAACGGCTCCTGGCCCCCGACCGCGTGCGCCGCCCTCCGGCGGCGGGTTTTTCTTGGGTTGACCGACGGTTTCTGCGCGACTTTGCCGCGCAGTTGTCGGGCGACGCGGTGTTCTTGTACTTCTTCCTGGCCGCGGTGAGCGACCGGCAAGGGCTGTCGTTTTACAACGACGCCACGCTGGCGGTGCGATTGCGGGTGCGGGAAGAGGCGGTCGTCGCAGCGCGCGACGAACTGGTGGTTTACGACTTGGTGGCGTACCAGGCGCCGCTGACCCAAGTCTTGTCGCTGCCGCGGGCACGCGTGGAACGCGGCGGCCCCGCGGCACTGCAGGAACTGTTACGCACGCTGGCGGATGAGGAGCAGTCGGCCGCGGCCAGGAGGAACCCATGAACGTCGCCCTGTGGGCGGAGATCCGCCGCCTATCGGAAATCGAAGGACTCTCGCAACGGCTCATCGCCCAACGGTTGCATTGCAGTCGCCGAACCGTCAAGAGAGCCTTGGCGATGGAGCAGCCGCCGAGCACGGCGGCACGACGGGCGCGGGGCAGTCTGCTCGATCCGTATCGGCCGCAGATCGACGCCTTGCTGGCCCAGTATCCCGGGCTGTCCGCCGTCCGCATCCTGGAGGAGATCCGCCGAGGGCCGGAAGGCTACCGAGGCGGCATCTCGCTGGTCCGGCGGCACGTGCGGCAAGTCCGGCCGGCGCGCGGCCGCGTCTATCAAGAGGTCCTGTATCAGCCGGGCGAGGCGCTGCAAGTGGACTGGGGCGACTGCGGACGGATTCAGATTGGCAACACCTCGCGGCGGGTCTACGTGCTGGTGGCCGTCTTGTGTTATAGCCGACTCGTCTACATCGAGTTCTCGCTCACGCAACGCAAGGCCGACTTCTATCGGGCGATCGTCCACGCCTTGGAGTTCTTCGGTGGTAGTCCCCGCAAAATTATCTTTGACAACCTCAAGGCCGCCGTGCTCAATGGACACGGCCGGTCGGCTTGCCTACATCCGGAGTTTCTGGCGCTGTGCGGCCACTTCTACCTGGAACCCATCGCCTGTGCACGCCGGGACCCGGAATCGAAAGGCGTCGTCGAGGCGGGCGTGCGGTACGTCAAGCGGAATGCCCTGCAGGGCCGGAGCGAAGAACTGACCCGCTGGGAGGACTACCCGAAATTCGCCGTCCGCTGGCGCGAGGAAGTGGCCAACGTGCGGCTCCATGAGACGACCCGAGAACGCCCCGTGGAGCGCTTCGAGAAGGAACGTCCGCTGCTGCGTCCCTTGCCCCGACTGCCGTTCGACACGGACGAGATCGTGTCGGCCATCGTCAGTCCCCTGGCATGCGTCGAGTTCGACGGCAATCGCTACTCCACCCCGCCCGACATGACGCGTCAGACGGTGATCGTGCGGGCCACGCCGACGCACGTGCGAGTGATCCACCAGGGACGCAAAGTCGCCTGCCACGCGCGCTGCTACGAGCGAG
>JAPLNJ010000622.1 GCA_026692885.1 Planctomycetota bacterium
CGCTACGCGGCTGTCGCCGCTCCGCTCTGCCCTGGGCTGATTTGTGGCTGCCCCGTTGGGGCGAAAACCTGTGGATCACCAGCAGGGGTGCCCCAGGGGCCACTCGGTCATCCTGGATTTCGTAATCACTCCGCGAAGCAAGCCAGAATGGAACAGAAGCAGACATTCGGGAAAACACCAATTCATGGCAAAATCAGACAGACTGAACACCCCAGTCTTGACCCCTTTGATTTGAGTCCTACCTGCAAATCGACGACGACACGGACGAGACCACCCGCCTCCGGCAGTTCCGCGATCGGCTC
The DNA here is from genome assembly GCA_026692885.1 of Planctomycetota bacterium. Next base: position 303 of record JAPLNJ010000622.1, read on the forward strand.
CTCCGCGAACCAAGGTTCTGACGAAGGTGGCTGACAAAGGGGTCGGAAAGCACATGGGGCACGTTTCCAACGTGCCGTCAGACCGCGTTCGACGCCTGCCAAGGCTGCCCGTCTTAGCCTCGGTAAGCGTCCTTGCGATGGCGCACCCGAACTACCACAACCAGCAACCGCTGATCGTCGATGGTGTAGACCACGCGATACGTCCCCACCCGGATACGCCACAGGTGTTCTTCCCCTGTCAACTTCACCGCACCCACCGGCCGGGGTTCGTCTTCCAACGGCTCAACCACGCGAACGATGCGCCGCTGCGCGTCTGCGGGCAGTTTTTTCAACTGCCGATCAGCCGCCCGGGCGAACGTCACGCTGTACCGCTGGGTACTCATGTTACTTCATCCCCAGTCGCTGCTTGATTTCGGCCAACGGAACAGACTGCTCCCCTTTGCGACGCATCCGGGCCAGCTCGCGCTTGGCCGCCCGCGCGTCTGCTTGATCTTCCAGGGCTTCCAACAATGCCAGGTCTTCCATCGACACCAAGGCTGCCACCCCCTTGCCCCGCCGCTCCAACACCACCCGTTCGCCTTGATCGGCCACCCGGTTCAAGGTGTCCGCGAAATTGTTCCGAATCTTCGCCACGCTCACGTTCATGATCTTCGCTCCCTTCCCGATACAATATAATGCACATGTACATCGTAGCGATGATCGACACCCGCATCAACGTACCCGTCGCAGCCGGGCCAAAACGTCATCGAAGGACCGCCAGGACTGTCCTCGGGCCAGCCAGAACCCTCAAAGGGGCAAAACAAATCAGCCCAGCAGAGCGTCGCGGCGACAGCCGCAGAGCGCCGCCCTGGGTCCGGATTCGATGCAGCACGGTAACCCTGAAAGGCAACGCTGTGACGCATTTTGACGCCGAGAATACAAGCACGAAGCGCAAGCGAGTGGGTGTCCACCAACGCCCGCGGACCCACTCGCTTGCGCGTCGTGCTTGTATTGCGGGGCGAAGACCCGCGAAAATGCGTCACAGCGTTGCCGTTCAGGGCTGGTGTTCTCAATCCGCTCGTAACCCAGGGCGGCGCTAGGCGGCTGTCGCCGCTCCGCTCTGATAATTCAAAGGGGTCAGGACTCATTGTTTGCGAATTCTTCCAAGAGTCGCACCTGCGGTCGGCCGCGGGGGCGGAGCGTGGATGCCAAACCCAGTCGCTGGGCAGTCGATTCGACCCAGGAGGGTTCACCCAGCAGGCGGCCACGTTGGGCAGACCGTCGCACCGCCGCCAACTCGCATTTCGTGAGCGGCTTGTTAACCTTCTCTACCCAGTTTGGCAGACGCGGAATCGGCCAGGCGGACAGCCAGGCTGGAGCGGGCTCGGGCGGCTGCAGCCAACGCCACAGCGAACCCCAGCGCCAGTCTTCGGCCCGTGCCACCAGTTCGGCGCGCAAGGCATGCCGCTCGGCGTAGCGACCGACCGTCAGAAAGTGTCCGTCATCTTGGACGGGGAAACTCTTGAACCGCCCCTGGTAGACGTGCCCCTCGCCCGACGTGTGGTAATGGGCCTGGTAGCGCATCGTAGACGCGTCTGGCAGGCTACTTGTTGTCGGTATACGTCACGAGTTCGAGTTCCGGGGACTTGTCTCGGGCCGGAGTGAAACGGACGGTCCAGCCATCGTCAACGCTGCGGTTCGGCACGATCCGCACGGCCAGTCCCGCAGGCTTCACGCCGCCAGCCCAGGCGCGCACCGCCTTGGTCACGTCGATTTCGTAACGCCGCGGCGGCGCGAACGGGGCACCGTTGCCCTGGGACACTACGACGCTGCCGACGTGCTGACCTAGTTGCGCGAAATCGTAGGGCCGGCCCGACTCGAACGCGGCGGCGAGCATCACGGCCGCGACTTGCATCGGGGCCTTTTCGTGGGCTTCCTCGACGTAGAGGACGAGCCGGGCCGACGCCAAGTCCTTCGCCGTCGGCAGTCTCGCGGCCTCGAAATCGACCAGCATGATCCAGGCATCCGAGTTATCCTTCAACCACTTGACATAATTGTGCTGGAATACCTCGCCTTGCTTGGAGATGTGCGTGATCCTGGTTGCCGGCAGCAGGCTGCGCTGTGTCGGTCGCGTGGGCACCGGCGGCGGTGTTTGCGTACCGCTGCTCCAGGGACTGGGCAGCGAGGCCAACTCCTGATCCGCTCCGACGGTAGGCCGGCAAGGCGGCGCCGGAAGCGGCGCTGGCTGCTGGCCGGGCGCGAGTACCTCGCGGCGCACAAACAACATGCGTGGATAAACGGGGTATCGGCCCTTGGGGGTGGGGCAGTCGAGGTCAAACTTCCCCGGCAGTTCCTGGGCCGTGAACGTGGTCTGGACACAGGTGACCGTGTCATCCCACTCGGCGTCGTGAGCCTTGGCGAGTTCCTTGTCCTCGTCGTACAGCTGCTCGAAGGATTTCTTGCGGCTGCCCAAACGATAGGCATACGTGACGACCAGTCGGTTCGAGCCCAGAGTCTGGGGATCCGCCAGCGAAACGGTCACGGTATTCTTGCCCGGCGAGAGGTAGGGTAACGAGCCGGGGTTGTTCTGCACGATGGCTTCGAGTCGGAGGGCCTTCAGGGCTTCCCGGAACGTGACTTTGACGAGCACCGCGACTTGACCTTGGACCGCCGTGGAAAAGTCCTGTAGCACCACCGGCCTATACGTTGTACCGCCGTCGGTGGACACCTCGACCGTATCGGCCCCCGCAGCTTCGCCGCTGGCCTTGGTCATCACGTACGGGCTGGCCAACTCGATGATCGCGATACCCGGCTGGCCGCTGCGGGCAGGTCGTAGCGAGCGGTCGGCGTAGGTGACGTTTTCGGAAGCAGCCAATGACTGCAGCAACGCGTCGCTGGAGAAATCCAGGTGACAGGTCAGCCGGCCGTTGGCATAGCTGCGGGCCGGCTTGCTCGTCACGTAGGGCTCGAGGACCAGCCCGATACCCGGGTCGTTGCGCGTATCCTTGTGGCCCCCGCAGGTATGTGCGGGAGCGACGTTGTTGCCGCCCCAGTACCAAGCGTCTGGGAGGGGATCCCAGGTGTTCGTCAAGCCGCCACCGGGCCTCAGATTCACGTCGGCGGAGTAGCTACCGCTGGCGTGGACGATCCCCGCCCAACCCTCGTCCGCTCCAGCACGATGTTGCGTCTTCAAGCCGCGGATCACACCGTCGAGTTCGTCGCCACAGGAAAGAAACGACGGGGCCTGCCAGTGCAGCCGATCCCCATAACGAGCAAATTGATTGTCCCGTGCGTAGACGCACTGCCGGGCCGGGTCCAGGACGAAAGCGTTCTGGATCAGGTCGCTGGGGTTGTTCTTGAGAGCCTCTTCCCCGGCGATCGTCCTGCCCCCCGGCGTGTGTGGATTGGGCATCCAGGCATAGAACTTCAGGAAGGCATCCAAGTAGTGCCACTGGCCGTCGTATTGGGCTTCCACCGTGGTATGTCCGTCCCAGCCGACAAAGCGCCAGCCCCAGCCCAATTCTCGCCACAGCGCCGATTGCTCGGAGTGCAGGCCGCCGCACAGGCTCCAGCCGTAGCAGTTGATTTCCTTTAATACGGGCAGGCCACCCGGCTCGCCAGGATAGGCGCGATGGTAGTGTGACAACTGCATGAAGTTGTAGATGGCGATGGCCTTCTCGTCGTTGGTCTGGCAGTCCCGCGTGATCGTCGCCACGATGGACCTGAGACTGGAACAATCGGGAGCCTGATCCGGCAGGACCTTGATCTGTGCAACCAGTCCTGGTGCCTTGCCGGTCCGGTCGTCCGGCGAGTTCGGAACGGCTGTGGCTCTTGCCGCGTAACAAGTGACGCCCAGGACGGCCACGCCAACGATCCATTTTCCCACCATGTTTTGCCCTTTCTGAAAGACGCGGCAGTTGCCCCTCTTTCCGGGAGCTTGGGACTCAGAAGTCCAACTGTTCCAGGAACCGCAGGCTGCGGGGGATTTGGTCCACGACCGTGGGGGATTCATCCTCGATGAAATTTGAAACCCCACTGGCGAACCTTGTCCAGCATGGGCGTGACGCCCTCGCTTTTGAACTGGTCACGCAGGCTGTAGAGTTGCAGGCCGGTAGGCCCATGATAGCTTTTGCTCTCTCCAATTCCCGCCGCCAACACACTGCTGTGCGCTACGACAATCGCGACCAAGGCCGCGGCACCACGTGGCAGGGACTTACGCATTACTGGCTCTCCTTGCAGAAGGTTAACACCACCCGAGTAGGCCAGGCTTTCCAGCCTGACACGAAATCGACAGCCCAGTCTACCACCCGCTGCAATGCTCGACCACAGGCCCTTGCCAGCGAGCGACCGGAGCGTCTGCCGTTGCGAGTCGAGGGGGGGCGCCGTGCAGTTCTTGACGTCGTAGCGCGGCAACTTCAAAGCCCAAAGTCGCCCTGCTCATCGAGACCGCTCGCGGCTACGGCCGGCAGATGCTGCAGCGGCGCGAGCAGCAGGACGTTGAGGAGGAGCTGACAAAAAGATGGGCGGCAGAATAATGGGGGACGGTTCATCTTCTTACCGGACCTATTTCTGTCGTCTCCGTGCTCAAACCGAATGTCAATGTTGCGGCAGCGGCGGTTTGCAATGCGTGGCGGCGGGTCATGTTGTTCCTCCGCTGATAGATGATGACGGTCAGCCGGGATTGCGCACGGCCTAGGCAATGGGCCGATGGTACGCGTCAGCGAGCAATGGAATCCCGCGACCGACGTAATTTCTCAGGGGGTCGTCGATTCATGGGTCCGCGGCTGTTACAGTAAGCTGCCTGGCGATTCCAAACGCTGGGACATCCAACAGGGAGAACCAAATGGACAACTTTGAAAGAGTCACGACGGTCATGGGGTGCGCAACGCCCGCTCGCGGTTACTGGAAACGACGGGTGCTGTTGTTTGTATTCCTGGCGGCACTAGCCCTTCCGACCGTTGCCCAGGCACAAACCTGTCGGCTGAATACCTGCTGGCCCGCTTTTGATTACGACGGGAAGCCGGTGCAGACGGACCGTTCGTACTCCAAAGCAATTGCGCCAGGCTCGCAGACCGAAACTGCACACTACGCCGCCGAGTCGAGAACGATGACCGCCGCGGATGGTAAACTGCAAATTCGGCTGGACTGCAAGACCTATAAGAACTTCCCCGCGGAGGAGTATGCCGTCCTGTTGACGAACCTGTCCAAGACGGAACCGACGGGACTTACCGGCAATTTCCGGTCGCTGAAGCTGTCCGTAGACAAGCCGGAAGCTGGTCAGGCCGTCGTGCTCAATGTCCTGCGCGGTTCGACCTGCGTGGCGACGGACTTCGTCCCGGAAGCGTTCACGATTGAGGCCGGGAAAGAGCACCTCCTGACGACAACCTGCGGGCGGTCGTCGAACGATTACATTCCGTTCCTGGAGCTGAACCTCGACGACCGGAACGGCTATCTGTTCGCCGTTGGCTGGACGGGGTCGTGGAAGGCGCGGTTTGCGAATACCGGAAAGGCCGTGGACGTCGAAATCGGCATGGAGCGGACCAACTTCCGGCTCATGCCGGGAGAAACGATCCGCCAGCCGTCGATCTTAGTTCTGGTCCGCAAGAACCAGACGCGGCGAGAATTCAAGACGCTGGTGCATCGGTTCCTGCTCGAGCACAAGGTGCCGCGCGACTCCAAGGGTCAAGTGCTCCCACCGCTTCTGGCGGTCGCGTCCGGAGGCGGGAACAAGACACCGCAGATGATGGCCGACATCCTGCAGTACTGCGTCGACAACCAGCTGCCGTTCGACACGTATTGGGTCGATGCCGGCTGGTACGGCGCGCCGCACGAGGACGAGCTGTATTCCAACTGCGGGCCGAACTGGTGGAAATACGTCGGCGACTGGCGAGTCAACACGACTACGCATCCGACCGGCGACCTGCTGCCGATTGCCAACGCGGTCCACAAAGCGGGCTTGAAGTTCCTGCTCTGGTTTGAGCCGGAACGCATGACCGATTCCGCGCCCATTCTGCAGACGCATCCGGAATACCGGCACGGGCAGTTGGTCGACTACGGCAATCCCGAAGCCCTCCAGTGGATTCAGGAGACGATCTACGGAGTCATCGCGAAGCACAAGATCGATGTCTTCCGCGAAGATTTCAACATGGATCCCGGCCCTACGTGGCGCGGCCTGGACGCGGCGGATCGCGTCGGCATCGCCGAGGCGAAGCATATCACCGGATTGTACAAGTTCCTGGACGACATGCGGGCACGATTCCCGGATATTCTGCAGGAGAACTGCGCGTCCGGCGGGCGGCGCATCGATCTGGAGATGATTTCGCGGGCCCACACCTACTGCCGCAGCGACTACTATATCGGGCGCAAGCCGGGCGATACCGCGTTTGTTCTGGGGCAGAATGCGACGCTCAACCTCCTGCCCTACTTGCCGTTCCAGGGCTGCGAGTTCAACTGCGTGCCGGTCGGCGACGACTACGCGGCGTTCAGTATCATCTCTTCGGGGACCGTCATTACGCCGTCCGATTTCGACGGCGGGATCATCCGCCGCAAGATCACCGACAAAGAGACGGCCTGGTTCAAGAAGGTCTTCGATGTCGCGGTCCGCATGCGGCCGTTCTATCTGGGCGATTTCTACCCACTGACCGACGAAACTGGCGCCGGCGACGACGCCTGGTGTGCGTGGCAATGCGACCGGCCAGATTTGAAAGCGGGATTCGCGATTGTCTTCCGGCGGGGCGCTGCGGCGGGCGAATCCCAGACGTTCCAACTGGGCGGAATCGAGCCCAACGGGACGTACCAGATCGAGTCCTATGACGGTTCGAAGAAGGCCGTCGGAAGTTCCGTACTGAAAGACTGGACGGTCACACTTAAGCCGCGGTCGTTCCAAGTGGTCTTCTACCACAAACAGTGAACGGGCATTGAGGGACTGGCTTGTGAGGGATTGGCTAGGAGTGAATTCAACCCACACCTGTCGGAGATTCGCCCGACAGATTCGCCCGTCACTAGAGTTGCCTTGTCGGTCCATAGAAGGTATCCTTCACAAGTGAGTAGCCTGCCTTGGCAGACGGCCCAGCGAATCGCCGCTGGGCTTTTTTAATGGACCAGCCGGGAATCGAACCCGGTGAGGCAAGGTGAGTAGCCTGCCGCAACTGACAACGGACTACTGACAACTCGTCCTCGTCGTAATCCAGCAGGAACTCGCAGGTGGCCCTCTCGGCGAGGTCGTGCCAGCCGTAGGCTTCCAGGACGGCCCGGTCCATCGCGGCGTGCAACTCGCGGAGCTTCAGGATGTCGGGCGACGTCTCAAATGAAGTCTCGTGCGGATCACCGTGGGCGTGGCCACGTCTTGCAGTATCGGGGCGTCCGCTGCTGTGGATGCCACCCCGCTGGGCTGTCGGCGTCGCTTGGGCTTGCCGTCGCCAGACACCGGGCCATCGTCCCGTAGGACGTGCAAGTAGGCTGCGGTGCCGTCCTTGTACTTTTTGGTTTTGGCTGCCCCGCGGGATTCCCGCCGACAAGCAACTTTGCTGCCGTCCGGGGACCGTCGGCACCAAGTGCCGTTGCCGCAGACTTCGCAAGGATTTGCAGAAAGGAAAAGGGGGATCCTGCCCTGTCGAGACGCGAATAACGGACATACGTCTCCCGCAGAGCATCAACGATGTCGACCGGGATAAGACACTTGCCTTTCGTGAAGTCGGGCCGGCCTTGGGCGTCGTGGTGAAAGGCAGGTCACACCGCGTCCGCCCGCAGCCCCTTGGCCGTCAGGTTTCGAACCCCGCCGGCCGTCCCGATGCCGATAGTCAAGGGAGAGAAGGGGATCGGACAGCGGGCAGCGAAGCAGCCAGATAAAAGGAACGGCGATCTTTTCGGGCGGCCCGGCTGGTGATATACTTCGGACATGACACCGGCACTCACGGATCAACAACGGCAAGTCCTGGAGGCGGATCCCGGGCAGCCCGTCCCCGTTGTGGACGAGCAGACGCGCCGGGTATATTACCTGATCTCGGCGGAGCAGTTCGAGACCGTGAAGTCGCTGTTTACCGAAGAACCGTTCGAGCCCCGCGAGTTGTATCCGCTGACGGCCAAGACGGCTGGCGACGCTGGCTGGAACGATCCTGCAATGGATGTTTACGACGACTACGATGCCCACCGGACTTCGAGTTAATCGCGGTGACGTTGTTCTGCTGCCGATCGCCTTCGTGTCTGGTCAAGGGGCGAAGGTCAGGCCCGCCGTGGTCATGCAGAACGATAATCTGAACGCGCGACTGAATTCCACCGTGGTAGCAATCGTTACCTCGACCAATGTTCGTGCACACACGGAACGATCGCAGTTATTTATCGACATCGGGACGCCCGATGGTCGGCAAACCGGATTGCTCCATGATTCGACGGTAAAAGCCGAGCACCTCGATACCGTGGACCAGCGGGACATTGTGCGGAGGATCGGAAGGTTCTCGCCGTCGTTGATGCAGCGACTGCAGGAATGTGTCGAGGCGGCACTGGACTTCACGTAGGCCGTCACAAGTCTTGGACGCCGATGGCGGACGCCTTTGCGAAGGCGGCCCAGGATTCAGGTCAAGCCGGGGTACATGCAGCACCTTCTTGAAATCGCACGTCTTGTAATATCAATACGTTACGAAAGATTTGCCGTAGATTCGAAATCCGCCACCGCGGGTTCAACTCTGCCTTGATCGTAAGGTTGCGCAAAACGCTAGCAGCAGATCGTCGTAAGCGCGAAGCGTCAGCGAGGAAAACGCCGCTCTTCCTCGCTGACGCTTCGCGCTTACGATGCCGCCTACCCTTGGTCCGTTTGGGGAAACCATTTGGCATCCGAAGTCAAGACTCCCGATGACCCGTTTATCGGCGAGGCCGAAGCCGCGTATCGCCAGGCCATCGATCGAATTGCTTGTCGAATGTGACAAGTTCGAGGAGTGGCTACCGCTCTACGAAGCCCTGCTCGCGATCGCCAACGACGATCCCGATCGCTTGCAACGTCTCGCGCTGGAAGTCCGAGTCCCCGCGCAAGAGCTTCAACGGCGACTTACTTCAGTTCCTTGATGGCAAGGGTGCTTGTAACCCTCATTCGCCGGCGCGACAATCGTGTCCCGATGTCCGTGGCGAAAGAGTTTTGTGCGTCCCGATGACAGGGATGCAAGGAGGGTGACTGGATGCGGATTACTCGTCTGCTGAGCGTGTTGGCGTTAGTGCTGTCGGCGGCGTTGTCGGCGGCGGCTGAGACGACGTTCTATGTCTCGCCCCGCGGCAACGATGCCTGGTCCGGCGGGTTGGCCGAGCCGAACGCGGCCGGCACCGACGGCCCGTTGGCCACGTTGGCCGGTGCCCGGGACCGGGTGCGCCGGCACAAGGCCGGTGGCGCGCCGACCGAACCGATCAAAGTCCTGTTCCGCAGCGGCGTCTACCGCCAGAGCGAGGCGGTGGTCTTCGAGCCGGCTGACTCGGGCTCGCCGCAGTGCCCCATCACCTACGCGGCCTACCCCGGCGAGCGGCCCGTGTTCAGCGGTGGCCGCGAGGTCACCGGCTGGCGGCGCGAGACGGGCGACCGGTTCAGCGCGAGTGTGCCCACGGCGGCCAATCGCCAGTGGGTGTTTCGCCAGCTCTGGGTCAATGGCGAGCGACGGACGCTGGCGCGCACGCCGAACACCGGCTACTTCCATACTGCCGGTCCAGCGGCGGCACTGCCCGGGCCCGACGGCAAGCCGGTGGCCAGCGACAAGTCCGCCCTGCGCTTCCGGCCGGGTGACCTGCGCAACTGGCCCAATCTGGCCGACATCGACCTCTACGTTTATCACCACTGGGAAGTGGGCATCAACCCGCTGAAGACCGTCGACGAGGCCAGCCGCACAGCGACCATTGCCGGGCGTGAGTATTGGCCGTTCGGCTGGGCCGGCGCGCAGCAGCGATACCTCGTCGAGAACGCACCGGACGCGCTGGATGCGCCAGGTGAATGGCAGCTCGACCGGCTCAGCGGCCAGCTGGCAGCCATTGCCAAGCCGGGTGAAGACCTGACGAAGGCCACCGTGATCGCGCCGGTGGCCGAACAACTGGTGGTGCTGCGCGGCGGCGCCGCCGCGGGCCTGTGGATCGACAGCCTGCGTTTTGAGGGCCTGTCGTTCCAGCACACCAACTACGTGCTGCCGCCCGACGGGCACGGCGACCCGCAGGCCGCGGTCACCATCAACGCGGCGATCCAGGCCAACGGGACGCGTAACTGCGTGATCGAGCGCTGCGAAGTGGCCCACATCGGCAACTACGCCATCTGGTTCGAGGCCGGCTGCCAGAACAACCAGGTGAGCCAGTGCGAGTTGTGGGACCTGGGCGCCGGCGGCGTGCGGCTGGGCACAGCGGCTCTGCCCAAGCCGGAACTGGCCACCGGCGGCAACCGCGTCGAGAACTGCTACATCCACGACGGCGGCATCATCCACGCGGGGGCGATCGGCGTCTGGGTGGGCCAGTCGAGCGACAACGTCATCGCTCACAACGAAATCGCCGATCTGAACTACAGCGCGATTTCAGTCGGCTGGTCATGGGGCTTCAACCCGACCTCGTGCCACCGCAACCGCATCGAGTACAACCGCCTGCACCACCTGGCGCGCGGCGTACTGTCCGACATGGGCGGCATCTACACGCTGGGCATCTCGACGGGCACCGTCATTCGTGGCAACTACATCCACGACGTCTGGGGCTACCAGTACGGCGGCTGCGGCATCTATCCCGACGAGGGCAGCACCGGCATCCTGATCGAAAACAACGTCACTTGGCGCACGTCCTCGGGCGGCTTTTCCATCCATTACGGGCGCGACCTGACCGTACGCAATAACATCTTCGGCATGAGCCGGGACTACCTGGTCAGCCGCGGGCGCAAAGACAAGCAGAGCAACTCGCTGCAGGAGGGCAACCTCTACGTCTGGGACCGCGGAGCTTTGATGAACGGCAATGCGGACCTGGTGGCCCGACGGAACCTGTACTGGTATCGCGGCGACGAACCGGCGCCGTTCCCTGGCGGGCTGAAGTTCGCCGACTGGCAGGCCCAGGGTTTCGACCAGGATTCGCTGCTGGCCGACCCGCTGCTGGTCGATCCCGACCGCGACAACTTCCAACTGAAGCCCGACTCGCCGGCGCTGAAGCTGGGCTTCCAGCCGATTGACGTCAGCCAGGCCGGCCTGACCGGTCCGCGTGAATGGCGCGAGCGGCCGCTGGCCCACCGGGCGCCGGCCTGGCCGTTGCGCGAGCCCGATCCGGGTGAGCCGCTGAGGCTGGACGATGGTTTCGAAGACACACCGGTGGGCGCGACGGCTGTGGCCGCGACCACGCATGGCGAAAAGGGCGCCGCAACCATTCGGGTGACCGGCGAGCGCGCGGCCAGCGGCCAGCACAGCCTGAAGTTTAGCGACCAGCCGAACCTCGACTTTGTGTTCAACCCACACCTGTGGTACACACCCAACCACGTCCAGGGGACGGTCCGGTTCAGCTTCGACTTGTCGGCCGAGCCGGGCGCCTCGGCCTACGTGCAATGGCGCGACGCCGCCAACCCGTACCACACCGGGCCGAGCGTCCACTTCGTCGGCGGGCAGATCAAAGCCGACGGCAAGAGCGTTTGCGCGCAGCCGGGGGGCGTCTGGGCGCATGTCGAGATGACCTGCCCGCTGGGCGCGTCGGCCAACGGGAAGTGGGCGCTGCAGGTCAGCGTGCCGGGCCAGGCGTTGGTGTCGCTGACCGACCTGCCTTGCGACCCGCGGTTTCGCAAACTGCAGTGGCTGGGCATCGTGGCGGACGCAAACGCGGCGGTGACGTTCTATGTGGACAATGTGAAGCTGGAGGTGGTCAAGGGAAGTGACTCGACAACCGGGCGCCAGTAGCCGTACTGGGCTGCCTGCTTGAGGGACGTCTTTCAGAGGCGGATCGAAACGCCGTCCCAACCGATCGCGGCACGCTTTGCCTTGCGCCCGGGTGATACGGCTTGTCCCGGCGTCGGGTGCCGAGTACGATTTCGGCAATTCCTATGACAGCGGACACACTCGGCGGGATGGCTAGTTCTTGAGCAGGAGACGACAGACGATGACGCAGAAGAACGCTTTCACTGTGGTCAGCCTCACGCTGATTCTCGCCCCGTTCGCGCAGTCGGCACGCGCCGATGCCCTGGCCGACAGTCGGTCCAAGGTCAAGGTCGCGCCGGTCGTGCCGCTAGGCCCTCCGCAGGGAATAACTTAGCCGTCGGACATTGAGGAACGGAGACTAGCACGGATGGCAAAGCCGGGGCTCGGATGACAGGCAATCGTTGCGTGTTAAGAAAACCGCGGCATGCCGTTCTCTCACTTGCCTCCTGATTCCCCCGTCGTCGTCCATTTTCCTCATCCGTGCCCCGGCTTTGCCATCCGAGCTATCCCTTCACTGTCTACGCCACTTTGTTCGGAGTCATTGAGGAGCAAGAGATCATGAGACTGATCCCAACTGTTCGCGCTCTCCCGTACCTTACCGCATTCTGCCTATTGGTCCCGCTAACTGTTAGAAATCGCCCGTTGTCGGCGGCGCAGACGGAAACGCTCGACAATGGCGCCGTCACTGCGACGTTTGAAGACGGATCACTGGTGCGGCTTCGCAACACGGCCTCCAACCGAGTGCTCGAACTGAGCGGCGATTCCGCCACGCTGACGGTCAACGGCGAGAAGTTCGCCGTACCCGGCCGGACATTGATCGCCACGGAACGGCGGACGGACGGCATTGCCTTCAAGTACGAGGCCGGCGACAAACAGCTCCACGTCGTCTACGAACTAAAGCCCGGCTGGCAGTTCGTCAGCAAGCAGATTCGGCTGACGCCTCCAGCGGACAGTTCGTGCCGCGTGGAGGCAGCGGAAGTTCTGCGGGCGGACTTCAAAACACCCATCGCCCGCGAGCACAAGGCCAGCAACGGCAGTGGCGCGGTGTTTCTGCGGTTGGGCGAGGCGAACGACCCGCCGAAGTTCGGCGTTTTCCTGGCACTTCAGAATCCGTTCTTGAAGTGGGAACGCAAAGACGGACAAGTGGCGATGGCCTACGCGCCCGACATGGAATGGCGAGCCGCGTACGGGCCGTTCGAATCAGACCGCGTGTGCCTGGGGCTGTACGAGTTGACTGGCGTTGAATTCCCCGCCCGAAACCTACGGGAATGGCAGTATGTCCGCGAGCCGGAACGGGCCTTCGCGAACCACCCGCTGCTGGACATGGCCGAGTTCGACGCCGTGACGCGGTGCGTGGACGCCTTCGTGCTTTACCGCCCCCAGAAAAGCCTGCGTGTTCATGTGCCGTGGTGCGAGAACGATTATCAGATCGACGTGGCCAAGCCCGAAGGCCGTGCGGAATGGAAACGCATCCTGGACCAATGCGCCGCGGTCGGCGTCGAACACTCGCTGTTTACGCCTGCCAACAGCGACGTCGCTCCGCTGAAGGACAACGCCGATGCCTGGGGCTGGGAGTGCTGCCTGTGGCTCGGCCTGGGCCAGAAGATCCGCAAAGGCGAATGGAACATCGCCTCGGACCCGATCCCGCCGTCGATTCAGGAAATCCTCGACTACGCCAAGTCGAAGAACGTCAAGCTGGTCGCCTACGCCTACCCGACGCTCGGCTGGAAGCAGAATCCCGAGTGGACCGCGTGGTGCGGCGGCAAGACGGGCGGCTACGTCGGCGCGGACACGGGCGTCCGCAGCTTCCAGGACTGGTTCGTCGATCAATTGGTCGCGTTTCAGAAACGCACGGGGATTAGCGGCTACAGCTTCGATCACTGGTGGATCGCTTACGAGCCGACGAAGGAAGGTCTCAAGCCGAGCAGCAAGTACGCGCAGTGGTACGGCTGCCGCCGCATCCTGGAGGAACTCCGCCGCCGGATCCCGGACGTGGTGATCGACGGCCGTCAGCAGTACCAGTGGTTCGGCCCGTGGACGTGGCTGAGCGGCTCATACCCGCATCCGACGACGAACGACGAACAGCCCGGCAGCTTCGAAAACTTCCCCGACCTGCATTTCAGCCGCGTGTCCGGTGACCGGCAGCGGTGGGCGACGTGGTTCTACCACATGGAGCAATTCACGCCGTGGGAAGTCGTGCCCGGCTACATGACGCAACAGACGCCGCGCAGCGATCCGAAGGGGCAGTGCGTCCGCGACCGGGCCTTCCACGTGCGAGATTGGGACTATCTGGGCTGGCGGTATTCGGTCATCTGCTCGATCGGCACCGCGCCGTTCAATCACGTCGTCGATCTTCTGCCCGCGCGCGATGAGGCCGAGTTCAAACACTTCCGTCCCGAAGATCAACGCTGGCTGCGGCAGTGGATGGACTGGACGGACGAGCATCGCGCGACGCTGCGGCATCTGCGGCCGATTATCGGTCCGCCGGTCTTGGGCCGCGTGGACGGCACGGCTGCGATTCAGGCCGACCGTGGTTTCATGTTCCTGTTCAATCCCAACTACCGGCCGCTCGACGCCCAGTTCACGCTCGACGCCAGCATCGGGCTGACGAGCGGCGACCGTTTCGTAATGCGCGAACTATATCCGCGCCGCGGTCGGCTGCTAGGCCAGCCGGAGAGCGGACCGTGGCGCCGCGGCGACAAAGTCAGCCTGCCGATCAAAGGGCCGGAAGCGATGGTGTTGGAGGTTGTCCCCACTGCCGCGGTCCAGCTTCCCGCGCTGCTCGGCGCAGCCGGCCAAGCGGCACTCGACGGTGAAAGCCTGACCCTGACTGACGTCGAAGGCGACCTGGGCACGACCGTCGCCCTGACGGTGCTGCTACCGTCGGGGAAGAAGGTCACATCGCTCCGCGTGAACGGCCGCCCGTGGACCAGCTTCGCCCAGAGCGACGGCCGGTTGACGGTCAACGTGGCATTTGCCGGCGCCCGCTTCGATCACTGCCAGCAGATCGGCAGCTACGATCGCGACTTCTCGGGCACCACATTCCGCTCCGAGTTCACGATTCCGCAACGCGTCTTCGCTCAGTTAGCGGCCCGCCGCCAAGCCTGGCCGATTTCCTACACGGACGACGACCTGCTGGCCACGTGGCGTGGGCCGCATCGTCTGCTGCTGTACGTCCACATCGCCGACCCGGACGACAAATGGACGGTGGGCCTGACGCTGAACGGCCAGCCGGTCGACCTGAAGAGGGCCTACGGCGACGTGTATCCGCTCGGCCGTGAACGGACCTTCACCGGCTTCTATGCCGACGTCTCGAGCCTGAAACGACTGATGTTTCGAGAGCGAGAGCCTTGAGACCCACTGCTGTGAACATCTTGCGGTTGTCCAAATCCTCAATTTTTCTCGTTCCGACGCTCTGCGTCGGAACGCAAGTCACGGACGCTCTGCGTCCTGGGGCAGACGACGCAGAGCGTCAAAACACTTGCGTTCCCACGCAGAGCGTGGGACCGAGAGAACGAGAGAGGCGTGAAGATGTTCACAGCAGTGGCCTTGAGACCGGTCGTCGTTGGTGGTGACCAAGCCGGGCGTGATGATGACGTGGCTCGGGGCCGTTACTTGGCCGTCCCAACCTGAAGCACTTCCGGCTTGTCGGCCGATCCGGGCTGGCAGCGGAGTTCGAAGCCGGCGTCGGTCTTGCGGTACTCGACCGGCTCGTGGTCCGGAACCGCGGCGCCTTTGATCGCGTCGGGACCGTGACGTTGAGAACGGAAAAGCTGGCAGGAACCGCTATTCTGACGTTTCCGGCTCCGACATGAAAACGGTTCCAGACAGCTCTGCCGCCCCTTCCAAATCCTGGCGATCACTGAAGACTGTCTCCGAGTCGGCATCCACGTCGTCCTCCGCGTCGATGGGCGCCGGCTGTGGATTCGCGGGGGGCAGGTCGTCATCCGGAAACAAGGGATAGTGTTCGCGCTCTACTCCGAGCGAATTCCGCCACGCCGGGGGTACGTCGAGCGCCCCGGCGGCCCGGAGTTCATCGACGGAAATCAAGTGCGGACCTTCCTTGAAGTCCACGCTGGCGAGAAATTCAAGAAGGGATTCTAAGTCGGGGTCCTTCACAGACGGCCTCCAGAAGTTTTGCCTGGATTGGTTCCATGTCCACGAGCAACGCCAAGACGTGCAGCACGTTGAGCAGTTCGGTCGTGTACTCGGCGAGCCAATGGTCGGGCTGGATATCGCCGAGCTTGGACGGCGGCCGCCTGTCGCCGATTATCGGCCGCTCACGGTTCTTCTTACGGTAGCTGAACCACTGCGTCAATACCCGCTTGCCGGACACTTCATACTGCCACACCGCGGCCGGCACGTTGTCAATGCACCCTGTGCCGATCATCAGGCGGTGCTTGGTTTCATCATACTGGATTTCATCGGGCATGGAATCGGGATCGTCGGGGAGCCCGGCGGGCAACTGTGGCTGTCCGTCGTGAGTTGCGGGGCAGGCCCTGCGCGATACTACAGGGACAACGCGAATCGAAGCAACCAGCGGAGCTTGTCGCTGCTGGGGAACGGGATTCGTGACGCTGAGATTTCCGCGCAAATGTGCGGCATCATGGAAATCGCCCGAGTTGGGGCCGATTTCCTGGAAGGTGCGGAATCGGGAACAGGGATAGTTGACCGCGGGCGGCGGCAAGCCGATAATCCACTGAGTACCCCCAGCAAAGGAGCAACTCCCGTGAGTCTCGTTATCCAGACCCATACCCCACCCATTTGCCAAGACGAAGCGGGCGCGCTGCGCGTGGGAAACTCGCGCGTTCTGTTGGAACTCGTTATCCAGGAATTCCAGGACGGGGCAACCCCGGAAACGATCGCTCAACAGTTCCCGACGTTGGCCCTGTCCGACGTCTACGCGGTCATCGCTTACTACCTGCGCCATCGGGAAGAAATCGAAGCGTACCTTGAACAACGCCAAGAACTCGCGCAGCAAGTCCAGGAACGGATTGAGGCGGCGCAACCGGACCTTAGCGGAATTCGGCGGCGGTTGCTGGCGGCGCGTCCGGCGTAGGGGTGTCCCATGTTGCTTTTTCTGGCCGATGAAAACCTGAAGGGTGACATCACGCGCGGACTCTTGCGGCGGAAACCCGACTTGGATTTAGTACGGGTCCAAGACGTGGGGCTATTGGGCGCGGCGGATCCCGAGGTGCTTGCGTGGGCTGCCGAAAGTGGGCGAATCTTGCTTACCCATGATCTCGCGACAATCCCCGATTTCGCCTTCGAACGAGTGACTGCGGGCGAACCGATGCCCGGCGTTTTCGTGGTGCCGCGCCGGCTATCTGTCCGGCAAGTGATCGAAGAAATCATCTTGCTCGCGACGGAAAGCCAGCCCGAGGAATGGGCGGGGATTGTGCTCTATCTGCCGCTTTGAGTATCCCAGCAAAGGAGCAATCCCCGTGAGTCTCGTTCGCGGAATGGAGTTAGCGGAAACAGCCCCTTTCGACTTGCGGCGCGATACCAAGCGCCTATGCGTACCATCGCCGTTTTTCTCTTGGCTTGTTGCTCCGTGTGCCTAGCTGCCGAGCCGCAAGTTTGGGCCGACAAATCTGGAAAGCTCAAGTTCCGCGGGGAAGTAATACGCCTAGGCGAAGACTCGGTAACGCTTCGACGCTTGGACACGAAACGCGAAGTTACCATCCCCCTCAGCAGGCTTTCGGACGAATGCAAAGAGCGGGTCAATAAGTTGAAATCCGAACAACTGGAAACCGCGAATCCGGGGCCTGAGGACGACACGAAACACAAGCCAACGTGGGAAAAGTTCATACCGAACTGCGACGTTCTCTGTGATACGTCCTACGAATCCCATGTTGGCAAAGCGGGTGCCGCGCTGGGTGGGCAGTACAAGCTCAACAACGGCACGTTTCTGTGGCCCAAGGACGTCACGCTGCTTCAGCGAATCCTTGAGCCATACCGTGAAGTGAAAGCACGAACGACCATCTTTGACGGATTGGCGCGGCTTTCACTTGGGTTCGATGAGGTCGAAAACAAGATCCACATCGAACCACCGATGGCGATTAGCGGCCCCTACGCTTTCACGTCATACGTTTCCTTTCGGGGAGCCATCCCCCTTGACGGGCAGAAACCGCGGATTCTCCTTGTGTTGCAGTACTGCGACGACGAATGGATTTTTGCGGAGCGGGCTACGATCGCCACGGACGGCGAGAAATGGGACACCCCCAAGCTTAAGTTCCGAACTGAGAACCGCGGAAGGAAGCTCTATGAAACTGCCTACCTGGACCTGGACGACGTCAGCATTCTGCGCGAGGTTCTGAAGATTATCACCGCAAAACGGTCAATCATTCGATTCCTAGGACCGGACCATTACAGCGACTTGGTTGTAGGTTCCGAGATGAAGAAAAACCTTGGCGTCGGGCTGCTGGCGTTTTCTGAACTCGGGCTCCACAGGGAGCTATTCCGCGAAGTGAAGCCACGCCAAGACGCAGGCCAACAGAACGAGGAAAAGGCCCCCAGCGACGGCAAATAGCGTGTTTCTGGCAATGCCCGATGATGTTACTACGCGCGGGCGGGCAAGCACGCAACCAACGGGATTGCCAATCAGCTCGATCAATTCGGCGTAGATGCGGAGCTGGGCGACCGCAAACGGACCGAGTTGCATCTCGAACGCGACCAAGCGACCGATGGCCGACTCGATCGCCTGCGGCACGGCTCCCGGCCCTTGATCGGCCTCCACGGCGGCGGCGATGCGGCGTAGCACGCCGAGGATGAACGTCCCTGTTCCCGCGGCGGGATCGGCGAGCGTCACGTCGGCGGAAGCCAAGCCCGCACTGCGGCCGAAATGCTGACGAAGCGCATCATCCACGAGGCGGATCATCGGCCCGACAACTTCCGGCGGCGTGTAGTACGAGCCCGTCAGCTTGCGCAGCGTGTTGTCGTAGACGGCCAGAAAGTCCTCGTAGAAGTAGAGCCAAGCGTCCGGATTTCCCTTGCTGATGGCCTGCCAATTGACCGCGTCGAGTACACGGACCAGCGCGCCCAGCGACGTCTTCAGAGTCGCGTTGTTGCCGACTTCGTCCGTGAGCAGACGCAGGGCCGCGCCGATGAGCGAGTTGGTCTTGCCGAGTTGCTTGCCGACCTGATCCAGCCCGTCGGCGAGACGGATGTTGCTCGAGCGGGCCATCAACAGGCCGAAGGTGACGGCCTGCGCATAGCCGTCAGCAAACTGCTCATCGTCCGCTTCGGGAAAGAGGAGCTTCCGCCAGTCGGCGGCGAGAGCGGTGAGAGCAGGGCTTTTCTCGGCGAGTTGTTCGGTGACTTCGTCGCGCAGCAGTCGGCACAGCCGCGCCGAGACCTTGGCAAGTTCCGCAGCCGACTTCGGCTGAATTGGTTCCCAGCGAAGGAAGTTGTCAAACCGCGCAAGGAGTTCGAGTGGAGCCGCGAGTTTCGATCCCGACGCTTCTACATCGCCCTCCAATTCGACGATGGAGCCGACGAGTTCGCCGTTTTGCCAAAGACTGAACGAGTTGCCGTCGGTATAGAGAAGGTTGGGAAGGGATTGGAGCTTTTCCCATTGTTCCTTGTCGTGCCCTTTGTAGCGGCGTGGGTCGGCGCCTTTGCGGGGGCTTTGACTTCCACGTAGCCGACGAGCACTTTGCGCAGTGTGATCGCGTAATCCGGTCGGGTCTTGAGCGTGGGCAGCAACGATTCACCGACCGCGGTGAACAGCTCGCGCTGGAAACCACAAAGCTCCACGAGATCAGCGAACAGCCGTTCCAGCGGGGCGCGAAGCTGGTCCTCCGGTTCGCCGCTGGCGGCGGGGTTCGCAAGCTTTGCTTTCGCGTCGGCCCCGAAGCGGGCAATCGCTGTTTTCAAGTCAAGCATCTGCGGCACGCGGCACTCATGGTCAACAGATACGGTGAATGATTTGGTGAGAATTCTATCCGGGCCGGGTACATTTGTGCAATGCTACTGCGGCATGGTTCGGGACTCAACCTCGGTAGACGGTTGCGTCGGTCTTGACCTGTTGCCGGACACCCGAGGAAACAGGCCGCGGCGTACGCGAGAATCCGCGAGACTTGCCAGCCCTGGACAACGCGCGGTGATCTATCGTTCCCAGCGAACGGTGATCTCGCGGGTTTGCGTCAGGTCGATGCGGCCGGCGTCGTAGTCGCCGCGTTCGGGGTGTTCCGACCCGGACGACAAATGGACGGTGGGCCTGACGCTGAACGGCCAGCCGGTCGACCTGAAGAGGGCCTACGGCGACGTGTATCCGCTCGGCCGTGAACGGACCTTCACCGGCTTCTATGCCGACGTCTCGAGCCTGAAACCCACGGGGGAGCAAGAAGTCCGCCGCGACTGATGTTTCGAGAGCGAGAGCCTTGAGACCCACTGCTGGGAACATCTTGCGGTTGTCCAAATCCTCAATTTTTCTCGTTCCGACGCTCTGCGTCGGAACGCAAGTTACGGACGCTCTGCGTCCTGGGGCAGACGACGCGGAGCGTCAAAACACTTGCGTTCCCACGCAGAGCGTGGGAACGAGAGAGGCGTGAAGATGTTCACAGCAGTGGCCTTGAGACCGGTCGTCGTTGGTGGTGACCAAGCCGGGCGTGATGACGACGTGGATCGGGGCCGTTACTTGGCCGTCCCAACCTGGAGCACTTCCGGCTTGTCGGCCGATCCGGGCTGGCAGCGGAGTTCGAAGCCGGCGTCGGTCTTGCGGTACTCGACCGACCCGTGGTCCGGAACCGCGGCGCCCTTAATCGAGTCGGGGCCGTGGCGTTGTACTTGGATGGCAATCGTCAGCAGACTTCTGCGCACGTGGAGCTGGTCTTCGCGGTCGGCAACTTTGGCGATGGCGGGCAGGAACATGGAGGAGAGAGTTCGCAATACATCTGCGGGCTTGGCAGACTTGCGGGTTTCGGCCAACTTCGCTTCGAATTCGGTCCAGCGGCCACGCCGTTCGGCGGGGCGGAGGCCCGCGATCTTCGTCGACTCCGCGTAGTCCGCTCGCAGCAGACGCAGCGACTCCCGCACGTCGGCGATGGTCAGGGATTCGAGTAACTTGCGCCGCTGGGCCGAGTCCGCTTCGTTCGCGTCGCTCGGGCTGCCGTCGTTTGTCTGCTTCAGCAGCGCGTCCAGGACCTTTCCGCCGGCTTTCGGGTCATTGAGCCGGGCGGCCTCGGCGTCGATGAAGCGTTCCATCCAATCGCCGAACATCCGGCCTTCGAGCCGCATGCAGTCCACCACGGAAGGCGTCGCGGGGAGTGTCTTCAACGCCGCCGCCAGACTGTCCAGTTGTTGCGGCGAGAGACTCGCCAAATTCGCCGCGAGGACCTCCGTTGCCATGTTTTCGATGGCCACGTCGACCAACAAGGAGATCAGTACTGGGCTCCTGCCGCAGTCGCGGGCCATTTTCAGCACGGCGACAACGTCCGCGACGGCTTCGTTCGTGGCCTTCGCGGCAAAACGCAAGCGGGCTCGCAAGAGAGCCGCCCGACCTAGCTCGCGGGCCTTCTGCAAATGCGGCAACAGCAATCCAGGGCCGTCGTCGTAATTGAGGTTCCAGTCGCACACGGCCACTCCACGGGCGCGGTGCATCTCGCGCAGGGCCGTGTCAAAACGGGCCACGATTGGCTGGAGATCGTCGGTCACGGATGCGGTCGTCGACTTGATCGCGGCTTCGTACTTCGTCTTTTCGTCGCCCTCCAGCGTCGGCAGGGCTGCGAACGCTTGCCAATAGATCACCGCAGCGTTGGGGCTAGTGGCGGCGCCGTCAGGCGACGGATCGGCCGCGGAAAGAGGACTGACGGACACGGTTTGGGTCAACATCAAACCGGCCAGAAACAGACCAAAATGGCAGCTCATGGCTAGAACTCCTTCAACAGGGAATGCGGATGATACGGTTCAAACACGATGGATTCGCCGTGCCGCTGCAACAGGGCCTCGAAGGCTTCGTCGGACTGTGCCAGGGCCAGCTCGTAGTCTCGCAAAGTGGGCTGCGACCAGACGCGTTCGACAAGCACTTTCGCCGGTGGCGATGGCGGCGGGAGGTCAGGCGGTAGCGGCGTTTGGTCCACCGCGGACTTCGCTCCGTCGGTCGCCACGCGCGGCGACTGCGGAACGGGCAGCGAGCCTCTGGGCTGACGATGGGTCAGCCACAGAGTAGCGATGAGCAGCGAGGCCGCCAACGCTCCACTCAGCCAGAGCACGAGCGAAGGTGTACGCCGCGCCGGTTGATGCGGTGTCACGTGATCCGCCGCTTCATGCCAGCCGTCGCAGATTGCTGCAGTATGGACCGCCGCCGCAGGACGGCTGCGGCTCAGGCACGCACACACCGCGTTCAGTTCGGCAAGCCGCGCCGTACAGGCCATGCAGCCAGCCAGATGCTGGCGCACGCCGGCTTCCTCCTCGGCCGGCAGGCACTCCGCCGCCAACAAGCTGATCGGCTCGTGCCAGCGTTCGCAGTTGGAAAATAGGTCGGTCATGGTCAGGCTCACGTGTCGGACACAGATGATTCCCCGAAAACGGCGAGAAGGTTCACTCCATTTTTCGCGAGGCGCAGTTTTTCCAGGCCATGATGCAGCCGCGACTTGACGGTGCCGAGCGGGCAGCCGAGCAGCGTGGCGATCTCGTCCAGCGACGCGGCGGCGAAAAACCGCAGTTCGAGGACCGCCCGGTGTTCGTCGGGCAGGGCCGCCAACGCCGCTTGCACCAGCCGGGCCTGTTCCGCCTGCTCGGCGGCGGCGGCCGGTCCGGCCTCGCGAGAAGGCCGTTCGACTGCCTGCTCCTCCCCGCCGACCGCCGGTCGCGGCTTGCGGCGCGCCTTGAGAAACCGATGCCGCAGAATACCGTACAGCCAGGTTGAGAACCGGCCCCGGCTGTCGAACCGCCGCAGTGACCGCCAGGCTTCAACGAGCGTTTCCTGGGCCAGGTCCTCGGCTTCGTGATCGTCGCGGCACAGGGCCCGCGCGCACCGCCACAGCGGCTCGGCGTGCAGTTCGACCAAGCGGCCGAACGCCGCCGACTCGCCGTCTTGCGCGCGGCGCACTAACTCGGCTTCGTGTGGCGGGATCCTGTTCACGATACCCATTATTCCCCAGTTCTCCCGAAAAGGTTCACGGGGCTCGAAGTACCGCCGTCGAATTCCTGTAGATTTACAATTCTTCCAAGAAAAGACGCAAGTCCCCGTGTTCCTCGACCGCCGTAGTGCAGAGCAGGCTGGCGTGTTCAGTTTGTGTCTGTCAAGGCCAATTGATTTGATCCCGTTTCTATTCTGCGTTGAGGCTGCTGTGCGCGGTTGAGTTTGCCTCGTTCGACCCCTACGCCACGGGATAGCACGAATGGCAAAGCCGGGGCTCGGACGACCATCCAGGAAGGAAACCGAAGAATCTTCTCGCTGGACGATGCCATCACTCGGCTTGTCAGAACGACGATTTTCGGTGGCCTTCCGCCTTCCGCATCCGTGCCCCGGCCTTGCCATCCGTGCTACCGAAGTGAAACTGCCGCGTGTGCCTTCGCGCAAAGTGGTTGCAGGAGTTATTTCGACTCTGTTGGCGAAAAGCGGACCTACACCTTACCGTCAGGCCCGAACGTGTTTGACCGCCGCAGTGTTGACCAAAATTCTGGTCTGCCGTAGAATCCATCGGTATGAGTTGGACAGTCACGCTCAAGGAGTCGGTGATCGACGACCTGCGATGGTTCGGCCGCAAAGATGGGCGCATTCTGCTCGACGAAGCCGAAGCCCGTCTGGAGGCCGATCCCCTGGAGGAGAGCCGGAGCATGAAGACGCTACGGCCCAACCCGGTCGCGCAGCGCGAACTCCGACTGTTCGGCAAGTACCGTGTGCTGTTCAATGTCGATGAGGAAGAGGAGCAAGTCACGGTCATTCTGGTTGGCGAAAGACGCGGCAGCGCGCTGCTCGTCCGCGGTCAGGAGTTTACGGCGCACCATGAAAGTGATCCCGCTGAGTGAAGCCAAGGCGAAGTTGAGCCAGTACGGTCGCCGCTGCCACGACGAGCCGATCATCGTTACGGTCAACGGCGTGCCTGCGTTCCAACTGGTACCGTTGTCCGAGGACGACGACTTGATCGACAGCCTGTTGGAACACAATCCGGCCTTTCGCGAGACGCTGCGCGCCCGGCTCAATGAACGAACGGTATCCGCCAAAGACGCCCGCCGGCGCCTGTGAAGTTGGGGCGGGTGGACGGGACCGACAAGCGATGGGACCTGTCCCAATCCACTTCGGCCGCCGACGGAGTTGCGGCCGACGTCAATAACCGCTCACAGTCCGCTCACCGGACGAAGGTCAGGGATTCCCTTCTCACCGGTGTGGCGTTCTTCTACCCAATGCCCGGCTTTGTCAACCGCTCGGCGCACCTGTCCTTCGCGGGGCGATAGCGTGCATCCCGAGTGACGCCTGGAATCAGATCAAGTTCGGAGGTTGGTATGCTACGGAGCGGGGTCAGATTCCTCGTGAACGTGGTGCGGTTAGCATCGTTCGAGAAATCGCTGTCCGATTTCTTCGTGGCGTAAGCTTCCAGCTTGCGGTAGCTAGCGGGATCGCAAGCTGGAAGCTTACGCCACTTGTTTCTCGAACAGTGCTTAGCATGCACCGATGACGACTGACAAGGGAAAGAGGTGACCACGGATGCTATGTCGACTTGCGAAGGCGATGCTGTTGTCGCTGTTGTTCGCTGGAACAGAACTGGTCGCGATGGCTGGCGCGGCGGACCGCCCGGCCGCGGAGCCAGTCGTCTACTGCGATCTGACGCCGCTCTTCGCGCTGGACCTGAAGGACGACACGGCCCGGCGGCGGTTCTGGGACGAGACACACCTGGCCGTGGCACTCCAGGGGTTGGTGAACCGCTCGTCGCCACGGCTGTTCCTGCGTTACATCGCCTCGCCGGATGATTTCTGGTGGGAACAGATGACGCAGGCCGACGGCTGGCTGGCGGGACGGCCGGTGGTCAAGGTCGGTTCGATCGAGGAACTGCTTGATCGCTTTCAGGACGCCTACCGAGGCGCTGTCGTATGGGACGAACGGGTTCCGGCCACATCGAATCTGGCCTCGACCGTTGCCGGCTGTGACGACTTGCTGCCGTTGCGGTTTGATCCGCGAGATGGCTCGCTGTACTGCCGGCTGATGCAAGCCGGGCGACTGAAGGTAAAAGTCCGCTTGCTACGAGACGACGGCACCCCGCTGTTTACAGGCCAGGGCAAGATTGCTGGAACGAACCGGGAATCTTCCGGCAGCGCGAAGAACGAGGCCTACCGCTGGCTCATCGAACACTACGTGAAGACAGGCAAAGCCAACCCGCAGGTCATGGGCTACTACCTGGACGCCTTTTGGCACCAGAGTTGGCGGGCTTCGGAACCGGTGAACCATACACTGTCGAACCACGATTTCGTGATCGCTCGGCGGGGCGTGCTCTTCGACCTGAACGTGTGGGACGACGAAGCGTGTATCGACGATCCGGCCCAGACGCCCGGCACGGACGTGGCCACGCTGCAGGAACTGCTGCAGGCGGCTTATCAGCGGTTGGGAGGCGAGGGCGTGATCCATGTCGCCGGCTTCGTGCCGTGGGCGTACAAGTACACGAGTTTCCACGGCGCCGGCGGTCGTCATGCCGAAGTGCCGACCGAGTGGCGGTACGCTCAAGCCAAGGCAGTCAGCGCGACGCCGGCTCAGAGCGCTGGATTGACGCCGGCATTTGCAGCAGACGGTCCGGTCTCCGAGGTCACTCACGACGGTGTCCGGTGTTGGCGCATCTCGGGGGCCCAAGGCGGCCGGTACTTGTACTTCGATGTCGACGATGCGTTCTATCAGTCGGGCTCGGGGCCGCTTGAGATCGTGCTGGAGTTCCTGGACCAGGGGACTGGCCGAATTGTGCTGCAGTACGATTCGACCGACACGGCCGCAACCTTGAGCGGAGCCTACAAGAGCCATGCGACCGTAGTGGATTGTGGAAACACCGACGGGTGGCGGAGCGTCGCGTTCACGGTGCCCGACGCCCGCTTCGCCGGCTCGCAAAATGGAGACGCCGATTTCCGGGTGTACAGCAGCAGCGACAACCTGTTAATCCGCCGCGCGCGGGTTACCCGCCGCTGAGGAACTGGTGATGTCGGAATCAAGGCGGAGATGAGGAGTCAGAGATCTTCGTGACCACGGGATGACAGCGAAAGCAAACAGACTTAAGATTGTGCGACGTGAACGCCCATAACCGCCCTGATGGCAGCAGGTCAGACCACCTGGGGACGCTTCGGCTGGCAGAAGGGCATGGAAAAGGATGCCCAGTTTGTCGCAGTCGTGCAGTTCTTGGGTGAACCCGCACTAGCTTGAAAGGGTCTTCTCATGAGATGTATCCCCAACGTGATCGGAACGGGTTGTGACCGTGATTGTGCCGGGAGCCAGGCCTGCGCGAAATGCCGTGACGGGTGGAATCGGCGCGGTTTTCTGGCAGCCACCGCGGCCTTGGGGGCGGCGAGTCTGCTGTCCGCACTGTTCGGCGGGACCGAATCCCTGAGGGCGGAAGAACCCGGATCCTGGCAGGAGGTTTCCCGCGTACGGCCCGGCCAAAGCCGCGTTGTGCCGGCCCTGTGGGGGAATCTGCCCAAGCTCAACCCTGGGACCAAAGTCAAGATTCTGGATGTGGACGGCCCGGGTGTGGTCAGCGTGCTGCACGTCTGCAACTTCGGTCCGGGCGCAGGATTCTCCGGCAACACGCCCGGTGCCCAGTCCGTTCTCGTGCGGGTCTTCTACGACCAGCAGACTACGCCGGCCATCGCAATGCCCTTGATGGACTTCCTCGGCGACATCCAGTGCCAGAGCGCCCTGTTCAACACCGTCTACTTCACGAAGGTCAAGCACTCGCACAATTTTCGCCTGCCGATGCCGTTCCGCAAGCATATTACGATCGAGTTGGAGAACCCGTCTGAGGAGCAGCTGGCCGCCTACACCGACGTGCAGTGGGAGCAGGTCGACCGGATTCCGGATGATTGCGGCTACCTGCGGACCGACTACCGCAGCGGCACTTTCCAGGCGGGCCAACCGCTGGTGCTGTGTGAACTCAACCGGCCGGCCACGATCGTGGCGCACTGGCTCCAGTACGAGTCGGAAAAGAGCGTCCGCGGGGAGCAACTTTGCGAGGGCGACCACCAGATCTTCCTCGATGGCGACGACAAACCGACGCTGAACTACCTGGGCTCCGAAGATGCCTACGGGTTTTCGTGGGGCTTTCAACATGGCGTCCAGTGGGACGGTCGCTGCGCGATCGTCAAGTTGGAGGACTTGAAGCCGAGTGGATCCCGGGTGGCGGCCCTCCGTTGCCGGGTGGACGACGCCATCCGCTTTCAGAAGTCCTGCCGCTGGTTGCTGACGTACGAGAACGATGCGGGGGCCGCTCAGGCCCTGGGCGCGATTCCCATCCCTTACCGGCACTGCGTGTACTACTACGCCAAGGATTAAGTTACCCGTTCATCTCAATGGCGAGCTGGTGCTCGACAAGTTCGAGTGCAAGTTCCGCCACCGACCGGTCCGCTCGTGCTCCAGCACCACGGCACGCCGCTGTGGTTCAAGAACATTTACATCAAGGACCTGAAGTAGTGGGGTTCGCCCAATTCCTTGCCCCTAATCTTTCACTTAATCTTTCACCTAATCTGCCATCCGCCAACGTGCGCCGGGGGAGTCAGAGATTAGGTGAAAGATTAGGGGGGAGAGGCAATTACCGATGGAGAGACAAATGTTGAAGATTTTGGGTGCGATGTTCTGCGTGGTGGGGTTGGGTCTTCAGGCCTCGGCGGGGCAGGCCGGGGCGAGCTTCGACCAATCGCAGTGGATCTGGTCCTGGCCCGACCCAGGCTCCAACTCCACTCGCGATATGGCCCAGGGCTGCGCCTGGTTTCGTGCGGACCTGATGCTGCCGCAGCCAGCGTCGGTCGTCAAGGCCGACATCTTTCTCACCGCCGACAATCTTTTCGCCCTGTACGTCAATGGGAAGTACGTAGGGCCGAGCGATGCCAATCCCGACAACTGGAACCAGACCAAGCGGTTCGATGTGGCCAGCCTGCTGGTGCCGGGACGAAACGTCGTGGCGATCGAGGGGGCCAATACGGCCCCCGGCCCGGCGGGATTGATCGTGTATGGGGCCGTGCACTTGGCCGACGGGAAGCAGATCCTGCTCACCAGCGGCGACCAGTGGAAATGCAGCGAGAAGAAACAGAAAAACTGGGAGCAGGTCGCATTCGACGACGAGAAGTGGCAGAAGGCTTACCTGGTGGCTCCCTACGGCTCGGCGCCCTGGGGCAATTTTGCCCCCAATCTCGAAGCCCTACCGGCCGCGAAACCGAAGCTGGGCGAAGCTCCCTCGCTGGAGAAGCGTCTGGTCGCGGCCAGTGTGTCCCTCCCGCAGCAACTGCTGAACGAAATCGCGCCGCCCGAGAATTATCCTTGGCCTGAGGGCATCGTGTATCTGGGCGACGATTGCAGCCTGTATGTGGGCCAGCATCCGGGGACGAGTCACGACACGCTCAGCGTGACCGTGTTCACGACGCGCAGCTCGCGGGCGTACCCCGAGCACGACTTGCCCACGCCCATCAAGATGGGCCGCAAGCTGTATGCCTTGAAGCCGGCTCGGCCGGGCACCCAGCCGCGGCTGCTGGTGGACGCCGGACGAGGCGGTATCGGCTCGCCCAGTGTGTCCTTCGATGGCCAATCGGTCTACGTGGCCATGGCCAAGGACGAGGAGCCCTTCTTTCACATCTACCGGATCCCTGCCGCGGGCGGCCCGCCGCAGCGGCTGACCGACGGCCCCTTCCACGACATCGACCCGTGCGAGCTTCCCAACGGGCGGATCGTCTTTACCTCCACGCGAATCGGGACCTACGAGGAGTATCACAATCCGCCGTCCCGGGCTTTGTTCACCATGAATCCTGACGGCACCAAGATCCGGCCGATCACCAACACCTTCACCTTTGACAACGAGGCGGAAGTGATGGCCGACGGGCGGATCCTCTTTATCCGCTCCGACAACTTCTTCGATCGCGGCAAGGTCGAGACGCTGCTACACGCGGTGCATCCCGACGGCACCGAGGGCTATACGGAATT
>JAPLNJ010000623.1 GCA_026692885.1 Planctomycetota bacterium
TTCCCACGCAGAGCGTGGGAACGAGGGACTTCCGACGCTCTCGTTCCCACGCTCTGCGTGGGAATGCCCGCCCCGACGCTCTGCGTCAAATCGGCAGCGTATCGCGTGCGACGCGGAGCGTCCAAGACTTGCGTTCCCACGCAGAGCGTGGGAACGAGGGACTTCCGACGCTCTCGTTCCCACGCTCTGCGTGGGAACGCCCGCCCCGACGCTCTGCGTCAAATCGGCAGCGTATCACGTGCGACGCAGAGCGTCCAAGACTTGCGTTCCCTCGCAGAGCGTGGGAACGAGGGACCCGACGCTCTGCGCCCTATCCGCTTCGACCTCCGCCCCGCTTCACCAATCCGTATTCACGGGAAATAGTCCAGGCTGCCCGGCATAGTTGCGAGCGCTGGAGTACCGCCAATGCACGTCGAGGTCGACATACCCGCGTTCAACGGGATTGCGGTGAATGTACTCCAGTTTCTGCCGCATGATGTCCTCGTGTTGGATTTGCTCCGGATGGCTTCCTTCCTGCCAGAGCTGGTGCTCGCGATCGCTCTTGTGACGTTCCTTGTGCCACGTCAGTTGCTCCAGCAGCATCCGGACTTTTCGTTCCTTGAGGTCGTCGATAATCCGCCGAGCGGTATACGACTTGAAGTCGCCAATCTCTTTGGATAGTTCCGACGCTTTCGCGATCAGGTGGAGGTGGTTTTCGAGAATCACATAGCCGAAGATCTCCAGGCGTCCGTGATCGCGGAGAAAGTGCCAGGAGTCGAAAATGATCTGAACCATCTCTGGTCGCGTGAAGACCGGCAGCCAGCCGACAATGGTGCAAGTGAGGAAGTACGGATAACCGTTCTCGAAGATCTTGTAGCGACTGCGGGTCATGGAGACTCCTCCCAAGTGATGTGGCACATACTTTCTCGTTCCCACACTCCGCGTGGGAACGCCTGCCCTGACGCTCTGCGTCGAATTGTAAGGCATCGGCAGTCTAACACCTGCGACGCGGAGCGTCCGAAACTTGCGTTCCCACGCAGAGCGTGGGAACGAGGGACTTCCGACGCTCTCGTTCCGACGCTCTCGTTCCCACGCTCTCGTTCCCACGCTCTCGTTCCGACGCTCTCGTTCCGACGCTCTCGTTCCGACGCTCTGCGTGGGAGCGCCCGCCCCGACGCTCTGGGTCAAACCGGCGGTCTAGCACCTGCGACGCGGAGCGTCCAAACTCGCGTTCCCACGCAGAGCGTGGGAACGAGGGACTTCCGACACTCTCGTTCCCACGCTCTGCGTGGGAATGCCCGCCCCGACGCTTTGCGTCAAATCGGCAGCGTATCGCGTGCGACGCGGAGCGTCCAAGACTTGCGTTCCCACGCGGAGCGTGGGAACGAGAGCCCTCTCGAGCCCGGCTGGACCGGTTGTGCAGACTGGGCTGATGACGTTTCAGGTGGATTCTCCGTGTTGTAGTGCGAATACGTTTCCCCCCGAAGTTTTCCGAACGTACGGAGGATCGGACGTATCGTGGAAATGCCCCTTACTCCGATGGTGCCAGCTGGCCGCCAATTCCTGAAAGTTCCTGAATCCGCAACCGATGTCACTTAGCACACGTCGTTTCACAAATGACTTTGATTGCCTCGTGCGCTCCTCCGTGAGCACACTCGGCGTCAGAACAACGGATTGGATCGGAAGGAGCTTACCATGAGGGCGCGATTCGTACCTAGGTCTTTCCTGTTGGCCGCGGTCTTACTGACCGGCCCTGCCGTCCACGCGGCGCCGGTGCAGGATGGTCTCACGCGAGCCGAAGATACGAGCGTGGCTGCCGTAGCTGCCGGTTTCGCCTTGGATGCCGATGTTGAACCACCCGCCGTACCGTTCGACAGCGTCACCGCGGGACTGGATGCTGGTGTCATGGGCGACTTCGCGTGCACGTCCGACTGCGGTGGCTGCGGCCACTGCGACCGGTGCTTACCCACCAGCCGGATCTCGCACGGCCCGCTGTACCTGCCGTGGCTGAATCGGTTCCTGGGCTTCGACGCCGATTGGGACCCGGCCTCGCGAAACTGGACCGTCAGCGCGGGAGCGATGATGCTGACAGGTCCCCAACTCGGTAACCACGTGCTCGCACAGGAACCCCTCGGAACGGAGTTCCTTAACGCGGCGGACAACGATCTCGGCTTCGCGAGCGGTCCGGTCGTGTCGTTCCTGTGGTACGGCACGTACTGTGACGTGGAGGCGCGCTACTTCGCCATCGACCGCTGGGCTGACCAGAACCCGCCGAAAGAGTATCCTGCAGAAGACAGTTTTTCGACCATAACCTACGCTAGCGCCTTGCGCAGCTTTGAGCTCAACCTGCGCCGCAATCACACCGAGTGGCTGACTTGGCTGACCGGTTTCCGCACGGTCCAGGTCGACGACGCGGTTTATTTCTTAGAGGAATATGGAGGACAAACGGCAAGGCAATACACCACCACGACGCGTAACCGGCTCTACGGCTGGCAACTCGGCGTGGATGCAATCCTCTGGGAATACAATCGACTGCGTGTGGAAGGCGTGGCTAAAGGTGGCGTGTACGGCAACGACCGCAATCTGACCGGTTCCGGCAAAGAGGGTGTGTCTTCGACAACCGTGAGCTATTCGGTGACACAGTTGGGCTTCCTGGGAGAACTCGGCCTGACCGCCGCTTACCGCCTCAATCCCTGCTGGACGTTGCGAGGCGGTTACCAGTTATTCTGGGTGGATGGTATTGCGACTGCGGCTGGGCAAGCCTCTAATGTCAATATTAAGTTACACTCAACTAATCCTTACACAGATAACCTCCCGACCGGCCTCCAAGGCAGCACAACCAACTTCTACCACGGTGCGATGGTCGCCTTGGAATACACCTGGTGCTGCCGCCGCGGGAGCTAGTTCCGCCAAGGCCAGTTGATGCCTCTCGTTCCCACGCTCTGCGTGGGAACGCCCGTCTCGGACGCTCTGCGTCCTTGGCCCGACGACGCGGAGCGTCTAAGCACTTGCATTCCCACGCGGAGAGGCTGTGAAAAGATCGTAGGGTGGGCCAAGTACTCGCGGCCCACCATCGAAAGCCAGGCCCGTTTCGTAGAATTGGTGGGCCGCGAGTACTTGGCCCACCCTACCGGGAATCGTGTTCGCACATTTTTTCACAGCCTCGGAGCGTGGGAACGAGAGAGGCGCGAAGATGTTCACCGCCGTGGGGCTGACGCCAACTGCTCGCCCTCGGAGAGGCACTACTTCCCGGGCGAGACCTGGCCCTTGGCGGCTTCGACGAGGTCGGCGGCAGACAGCGCCTTGCGATAGATCCGCACGTCGCTCAGCAGGCCGTGGAAGTAGCGGCTGCTGTGATACCCCTGCCCCAGTTTGAAGTTCTGCGTCGGGTTGGGAGCGAGCGGCCCTTGGGCCGGGCCGCGGCTTTGCTCCACGCCGTTGACGTACAGCACGGCCTGCTGACCGTCGCAAACGACCGCCACGTGCTGCCATTGGTCCGCCTGCAACTGGGCGGAGCCTGTGCCCTGCCATCGCTGGCCGTCGCCATAACCGAAACCAAAGGCGTTCGTTTTGGTTCCGTCCTGTTGCAGATTGATCCCCACATAGGGCTCGCCGTGATTGCCCAGGATGTCCGCATGCGCGACCTGGGTGGCCGCGGGATTGACCCAGACCGTGATCGACAAGGGCAACGCCAAGTTGGGGAGGCAGGTGCCCGTGTCGACGCAATCATCCACCCCGTCAAAGCTCAGGGCCAGGCCTCGGTCGCTTTTGGTCCAGGTGGGACCTGACTGAGCGCCCGTCAGCGTGCCATGCTGCCCATTGCCGGAGGAGTCCGCGGCCGCGTCGCCCTGGCCCTCGTCCAATCTCCACCAGGCAACCAGGCCGCTGTACTGGAACGCCTGGCGGGAATTTCGAGCAAGGGTGTGCGGCGTCCGCGCGCGATCCTGGATGTTGTTTACCGTCAGCCCATAGGTCACACCCTCCGCCAGAACCGAAGTCTTGAGCGTCACCGTCGCGAGGTCTGGACCGAGCACCGCGGAGTGGACTTGTGCATCTCGATCCAGCGCGTAGTTCGAGATCGTTTCCGCAGTGGACCGGGCGATCGGTTTGCTGAAGACGACGGCGACCTGCTCCGGCTCTCCCGCGGCGACTGCGACAAGTTCGGGAACGGTCGTGTCCACCGGGATCACCGTGACGGTAACGCCGGCCGTATCCGTTCTGCCCTGCGGATCCTTGACCGTCAACTTCGCCGCATAGGTCCCGGGCGTCTGGTAGGCATGCTCCGCTACCGGGCCGCTCGCAGTGGCCCCGTCGCCGAAGTCCCAGCCGTAACTCGCGA
Organism: Planctomycetota bacterium; assembly: GCA_026692885.1. Next base: position 4,319 of record JAPLNJ010000623.1, read on the forward strand.
TCTCGCCTTGGGGCGAGTAAGTCTCCTGGCCGGAGAAGGCGATCTGCTGCAGGACCTCGCACTTGTCCAGCGATGCCGAACTGACAGCCGCCAAAGCCTGGATGCGCCGATAGGTGATCAAGGCGGCCTGCGGGCGGCGCGGAAGTCTTACCTGTAGTCCTCGTTCCAGCAGTTCTCGGCCCGTGGCTCGAGTGCTGCCCTCCAGGTCCGTGTTCTGCATTTCATACACGGCTGCGGCGTCCAAACCACGCAGCTTCAAAGCCAGTGACGCCTCGGCACTACGCGGCCGACGGAAGACCTCGACAACGCCCTCTCCCGTCTCAGGTTGATGGAACTGCCAAGCCAGCCAAGCGTCTTCCGACAGACTGTACGGCGTCAACGGGTAGTAATCGGCGTAGTAGTAACGTGTGGCCAGCCGGACTTCGTCGGTGAGTTTCCGGAGCAGGTCGTAGTCCAAGTCTTTGCGTCGCAGGTCGTAGCCCAGGACCACACCCAGCGCATGGCCGCTACGGAACCCGTAGGCGTCCACGTTGTCGACCGGCACCGTGTTCGAGCCGAAGTACGGGATCCATTGAAACAGGCTGTGGTGGAAGGCCTGCTTGGCAGCCAGGTGGGAGTAGTTGTAATCCGTCGGATGCAATGGCACAGCCCGGCGCAGCGTCTCCAGGTCGTTTCGTCGGCCGCCGGAGGCACAACTGTCGATGATCAGATTGGGGTGCCGCTGCCGCAACGCATCCCAGTATGCCAGATAGCCCTGCACGTGCAGGTTCTCGGTCAGCCCTTGCCGGTCGGGCGCATCGTTGCGCCGCCAGAAATCCAGCGGGTCCATGTTGAAATCCTGGCGATAGAGATCGATGCCCTGCTCCCGCAGCACGCGGTCCACGTGGTCCGTCAGCCACTGGCGGGCTACGGGATTGCCCAGGTTGAGCAGGGTCCCGCCGAGCAACCATTCCGGATGGTTCAGCGCCAGCCAGGTGCCGCCCGCCACGCGTTCCGGCTCGAACCAGACCAGGGTCTTGATGCCTTGGGGCCGGGCATGGTCGCTGATGGCCCGCAGGCCCTGGGGAAAGCGTTTCAGATCCGGCTCCCAAGTGCCGGTCTGCGGCCAGCCGTTGCACGGATACCAGCCGGCATCCATCCACCAGTGGTCGATCTTGACACGTTCTTCGACGTAGCGGTCGATGAAGTACTTCTGGTTCTCCTCGCTGGCATCGCACATCTCGTTGAACTCCAGCGAGGTGTTACCCGGCATGATCGGCGGTGGCAACTTGCCCGCCTTGGTCCGCGGCAGGTTGTGGGCAATCATCCAACGCCGCCAGAGATTCTGGGTGCGCTGCGGATCCGTGCCTTCCCAGAACATCAGGGCGATCAACGGCGTGCGGATTTCCTCGCCTGGCTGCAGCACCAGATGCGTCAGTTCCTGGCCGGCCGTAATCCGCAAGCCGCGCTCGGCATCTCGGGCAAACGTCGCGGCCCACTGGCCGGGCCAGCCCACGACCAAGGTCAGCCCGCCGCCGGGCAGGACCAGGTTATAGTAGGGAAAGACGCCGTTGGTGGGACGCCCACCGCCGGGCACAAACCGGTGGCTGGCCTGAGGAGCCAAGACCGTCTCGAGCGGCTGATACAGGTCCGGCGCGCAGGTGTCGCCCTTGTGATGACGCAGCAGGAATTCTCCCTCGGCCGCCCGTTCGAGGCGGGTGTCGAGGGCTTGGATGTGCTCCAGGAGGGGCGTGTTTTCGCTGCCCGTGTTCCGCAAGTACACCGTCCATTCGACGACCGGGAAGTCGGCATACTGCACCGCCACGCAACGCACTTCCAGGCCGGTTTTGGCGTCCGACCACGTGAACGTGTGCTGCGTGCGGTCCTGCGGGAGCTGGCGGCTGTCAGTCTTCCGGGGCCAGTTCGCCAAAAGACTGTCGGACGCTTGTCCACCCAAGACAAAGGTGAAGGGCAAGTCGCCGCGCCCCGACGCCGTGGCCGGTGCGGGCTCGATGTGGACTTCCAGCAGGTGCTTTTTCACCCACTGGTTCTGCTGCTGCATCTCCGTTGCGGTCGGGCCGACACCAAGCGTCCGGCCCGCGAATGGGGTTGTCAGAATCAAGACCGCCAGAACCGTGATCACTCGCATCGGAACCTCCTACTGAAGAGACGTTGTCGTCAGCGTCGAAAACGGCCTTCAGTCTAGGGTACGGACCGGGCCAGCAACATCGGGCTTTGCGGCTGGCATGTCCGGGCTGCAAGGCGTGTGTTGTGGGGCGGATGGCCCACTGCTGTGCACATCTTTGCAGCCAGCCAAAGGCTGGAAATACAAGCACGACGCGCAAGCGAGTGAGTCCGGGGTGGACCGGCAAGCGAAATCCAGACTCACTCGCTTGCGCGTCGTGCTTGTAAGATACCGGCCTCCGGCCCGTTTGAAGATGTGCACAGCAGTACGCGGATGGCCCGTCGCCGTCCATCGCATCGGCTCGTTCAACCGCGACCCAGAAGGGACTGCTGTCAAAGACGTTGTCATTCCGTTCAGGCTGAAACAGCAGTCCCTGGCGGGGAGCGTGCGGACTGCGGCGCGCGCTCCGCCGGTGGAGCTGCTGAAGATGCTTGCGTTCCCATGCCGAGCGTGGGAACGAGAGATTCCCTTCGCGGTCCTTAGCGTCCGCGCAGAAATAACTTAGTCAATTTCAAAGTAGTAGGCACACTCCGTGTGCCGTAAAATGCGGACGGCACACGGAGTGTGCCTGCTACAATTTGTTCAACTTATTCCTGCGCGGACGCTTGACACGGCTGCCGGGTACTGGTGGCCACGTTCTGTCAGTCACTCCTCTGCGACCATGGCGGAGCGCAGCACCAATTCGTCAAAACGATAAGGGTTCTCGCGCGCGGCCCAGGCCATGCCCCGCAGCAGCACGAGGCGGAAGTACGGGTGATCAAACGTCGCGGAGTAATGGCCCAGCACACAGCCGAAGACACGCCCCCGGCCCCGCTCATAGGTCCAGAACATGGGCTGGAGGGAGCTGTCCGCTTGGCCGGGATGCGTTTGTTCCTGGCTGCTCGCCAAGACCTGCACCCGCTGTGCATCAATGGCCGGTGTGGGCGGCCAGTAGGTTTCGTCCGGCAGGGAGATCGTGGCTGGCACTCCCAGGAGGATCGGGTGATCGGGCTTGGTCATTTCCAGTGTCACCGCGCCGTGGCGCCAGCGTTGAAAGCCACCCACCCCACAAACACTTGCAACGTCGGGCGATGGGTTGGGCTTGGTCCATGTGGCGGAATGGATGAGCACCAACCCGCCGCCCCGGTCCACGTACTGGCGGACCTGCTCCACGCGCGGGGCGCTCCATGCGAGGTAGCAGAAGGCGACGATCAAATCGGCGGTCTCCCACTGCGTGGAGTCGGGCCATTGCTGAGCGGACAGGACGCGGACGTGCGGGGCGCCTTTCCAGGCAGAGGGGTCAGGGAGATCCGGCCCGACCAGATTGGCGGCCTCTTCGGCCGAAGCGGCTGACCCGCCCAGCCACAGCGCCCAACGTGATTGCCAGCGGGGGTAGTCGTGTTCCAACGGGCCGTGGTCCTTCTGATTCGCCACCAACACCAGGGTCAAAGGACGATCGGGCGCACGGGACTGCCGCTGGCCGTCAGCCTGCGATAGGACGCGCTCGACATCGCTGCGTTTGGGCAGAGCGCCGGTACGAACAGGCTCCGCGGCAAGGAGCGCCGCCGACAGCAACCCGCAGCCCAGCAGCAGGGCGAGCTGCGAGCACCGTCTGGTCGGCCTGCGAGATGGTCTTGGCCACGACCGAAAAATAGGACCCTCGCCCCGGTACTCCGTGGTGAGGGGCAGAGAGGCAAATGCCGAAGTTATCTTTCGGCCGTTTCTTGCCCTGACCTTCAGATCGCCCATCGTCACTGCCACCATCCACCTCCCAGCCGTTGGCCAAACTATTTCCGTAGGGTACATCAAGCTCGTCCCAGCCCTTGGTGCATCGTCGCCAGCGGCCAACGACAACGCCCAGCGTACAGCACTGGCCAACCGTTGACGAGCGCCGATGTACCAGGCAAACCGCTGGCCCGATGCACCCTACGGCCTAGCCCTGCTAACGAGCCGCCGTGGCTTTTGCCATCGGCTGGATTGGCGACACAACGTACCTCGCGAAGCCGACGGAATGTCGTTAGACTGATTTGTCAAACAGCACGAATTGTGTGAACCACGCCAACCGTACGGCGAAACCGAGAGGGTCCTATGCGAATCACAGCAGTTCATTTCCGAGACTTCGCTCCTTTCACGGACGCAAGTATCGAGTTCCCACGGTGTGCCGCCGACCAGACTGTCGGTGAGGTGCAACTGCTCACGGGCCAAAATGGGACGGGCAAGACCAGACTGTTGTGCCTGCTGGCGGCTGCTTGCGGCAATCGTGCGGCACTGGATGCGAGAATCGGACCATCCAGTGCATCGGACGCGGCCGTGGTGGGCGACCACGGAACTGGTGTGGGCGTGTGGGGACTGCGCCACAACGAGACTTTCTGGTTAAGTGGACCGGGCGCCGCAGGGGGCATTCTGAGAACTATTTTCACGGGCGGTTTTGATGGGCGCGTACTGCGCAGCCCCTCTGTCGTGAGTCCGCCAGAAGCGGCAGGGCAACCTTCACTGGCGACGGCGGCCCTGGCCTTTCGTGGGATGGCAAGGGTTTCGGACGCCAAGATCTCGGCTCTTGCGCCTGTGAAGCTGGAATCACCCGCGGAACACCTCACGTTCGAGCCCGCCAAGAATGAAGATCTGATCATCTGCCAAAGCATGGCGAACCTGACGGTGGGTGCCGCCATGGATGTCCTCAGGAAGTCCCCGAAGACGCAGTCACGCGACATTCGAATCCTGGAACGTCTCGAAGGCGCTGTTACACGAATCACAGGTCGCGATTTTCACTTAGACGTGACACAGCATCCGGAGGTCAGCCTGCGAGTATCTTGGGGTGGCGTGATGATGACTTTGCAGCAGCTTCCGGATGGTCTCCGCGCGATCATTGGCTGGCTGGTTTCTTGCGTGTCGAAACTCAACGCACTATTTCCCGACCACCCGGACCCCTTGAGCCTGCCCTTGATTCTCTTACTCGACGAACCAGAGGGACATCTTCATCCCGCCTGGCAAAGAAAGGTCCTGCCCGCTGCGCAAGTGCTGTTTCCGCAAGCACAGATCTTCGCGGCTACGCATTCGCCCTTCGTCATTTCATCCGTCAATGAAGGGTGGATCCACATCTTGCGAGCGAATGAACCGGGGGTTGTGACTGTCAACAAGCCGCGGGAATGCAGCAAGGGTGACACCTACCTCGACGTTGTCGAAGATATCCTGGGTGTCAAGGAGTGGTACGATCCCGAGACCGAAGATCTTCTGGCCAAGTTCCGCGCGATGCGGGATGACGTGTTGGTGGGAAGAGAGGAATACTCCAGGTTGGAGGGTTTTGCGAAGGCGCTTGCCGATCGCAGTGATTCGCTTGGCGGCCTCATGGCTCGCGAGATGCGTCAAGTCGAACGTCTCCAGACTCCAGCCGCCAGTTGCTCATGAGAAAGCAGACTCGTCCGCCCATCCCGCCAATCCTCGTGCAGCACGGTGAGCAATGGGCCCGGCAGTGGGCAGCGCTGCGTGCGCGAAATCCAAAGGCCGCCTTCCAGTGGTATCAAGCCGACGGTCGATCGGCTCGAGACCATCTGCTTTCGCACTTGAGATCGATGACACAGAGCCATTGTGCGTTCTGTGACTCGTTCCCTTTGGATGATCGTTCCAGCGAGCCGATCGAGCATTTCAAGCCTAAGAGCGACCCGCCGTTCTACGCTGACGCCTACAGGTGGGAGAACTTGTACTACTGCTGTGAACTCTGCCAAGGCACCAAGCGCGAACAGTGGGACGAACGTCTCTTGCGTCCGGACGCGTCGGATTACTCTTTCGAAAGTTACTTTGTCTTCGACTACACGACAGGTGAGATCAAGCCCAATCCTGTGGTCAGTGCCCAAGACCAAGCACGCGCCAAGGTCACGATCCAACTGTACGGCTTGGATCTCCCTTCCAGACGCCAAAGCAGACGCCTCGAACTTCGTCGCTGTCAGCGTGGCGGGTCGGGCAGTATTGACGAATGGGCGTATCGAGATTTTCTCGAATGATGCAATTCGTCAACGCCCCCGCGCCAGCGCCGCTAACGCTACCAGCGCCACACGCTGCCAGTGCACGCGATCGCTTATCTGCGCCACCAGCCGCAGTTAGTCCCCCTGTTTAGTGTCTGGAGCCGGGGCTCACCGCCGGCCCTCTGGGGCGGCGAGCAGCACGAGGGTGGAAACGCTCCGCGCGGGGAACACATACCGCAGTCGCCCGCTCGATTCGACGCGGAGCTTGTCGCGCGCGACCGGGCCCGGCTCGGCCTGGGTCAGTTGATAAACCGCAGCCTGCGAGACGGGTGGACAGTTCTGGATGCGGATCTCCGCCGTAATCGCCGCCGCCGATTTGTTGATCGCCACCAACACCACCTGCTGCCGAGCGTCCAAGCTGGCATACACCGAGGTCCGCTCGGCATCGCTGGTGCGGGCAGACAGCCCCACGCTGCCGAAGCTACCGTCGCGGCCGTCGTAGTTGCGGAACATGGCGAAAGCAGCGTAAATGAAACGGTGGTCCGTCTGCCCCATCTGCCACAAGGCCGCCGCCGCGACTCGTTCGCGGCCGAAGATTCCCAGCACGTCGGCTTGGGCCAGCGCCCCGGAAATATCGCCGCCGCCGCCGTAGTAGTACTCGGTGATCGCCAGCCGCGTGCCGGGATAGAACCGGTCGATCTTCTCGCGGATGCGGGGCAGCAATCGGATCGGTTCGTGCAAGACATGCTGCGTGATCCAGCTTTGCTCGGTATAGCCGGGGTCCCAGAGCGAACGAGGGGCCTGAATCCGCGCGGCGGCCACTTCCGGGCGGGCGTCGTCCTCCGCGATTCGCACGTCGCCGCCACGAGCCTCCGGATACCAGTGCAGGTCGAGCACGTCCAGCAGCCGACAGCCAGCTGTTTGTTCCGCTTGCCGCAGTTGCTCCAGATAGAACTCAAGGAAATCCCGGCTTTGGGCGTCCGGCGCGTCTTGCAGCGTGCGATACCCTTGCCAGCCATAGCTGGCCGGGCCGAACACCAAGGCTCGAGGCACCACCGCCTTGATCGCCGTGGCGTACTCGATGGTCCGCTGCACGAGTTCCTCGTACCGCACCTGCTCCGGGTGAATCCGGGCGTGCGTGTGACTCCAGAGGTCCGGCTCGTTGTCCAGGCAGTAGAAGATCGTCCGCCGCACGTCCTTGCGCGCTTGGGGAAAAGCGTGTTCCAGCCACGCGACGAACTCATCCTGAAACACTTTGCCGTCGTTCAGGTCCGGGGGAAAAGCGAACGGCCTGTTCTTCCGCGGCAGGGAGACGTGGAACCGCTGACGAAGGTAATCCGGGGTCTGGTTGACGTCGCCGCCGCCGTTCTTGTCCGCCGCGACATAGCCGATAATCGGGACGCTGACGATTACGGCCGCACGCGCCGCGTGCGCCGCCGCCACCAGTTGCCGCACCGGCTCGCCCGGCGTCTCGTGCCGGCTCAAGTACGCGTCATTCTGATGTTGCCAGTCCGACCCGGCATTCGAGGCGTTGGTTTCCCAGTTGTACGCCGTGATGCGGTTGCCGCCCCAGCGGGTCAGCGTGAGATTCCGGCCGCGTCCCTGCCAGTCCGGCTGATTTGTACCATAGATGCACGGCGAAATGGGCCACTGCAGTGCGCCGTCGATTTCGAAGGCCACAGGCGCACCATTCTCGGCCGCCTGCAACCAAGCGGAGGCGACCAACACCGTCCCGATCACGACGTACTGCAGTGCAAATTTCATGACGATTTGACTCCCCTGACTGACGCAAGCAAGCGGCTCAAGCCCAATGCCACTTACTTTGTAGCGGCACGGCGCGAGCCGTCCGGTATTACAGTCGGAAAACCGGGCGGCTTGCGCCGCTCCGCTAACAGAAAACGCCCCCAATGGTCCCAAAGTAAGTGGCATTGGGCTCAAACCTCGCCGTTGTGCTCCGTATCATGACGAAAGGACCTGGTGGATCATGTTGTCCAGCCACCGGCCCGTGGACACCCGCAGGCAAGCGCCGGCATTGCGAATCTGCCACAGCAATTCGCTGTCAGGATGGCATGCAGTGTTGCCAGAAACAAGCCCAGTGCCAGTGTGACTCCCTGCGTGTTGTCCCACGAGGTGAACGGCTGGATGATCTGGTCCACCACCAGATGAATCTCCTGCAGCATGATCGTATCCGCATAGCTGCAGTACGTGTTGTGGTGTTTGAGCCCGAATTATTCATGCTCCTGTAGGCCGGAACAAGCAACCGGAAGCACTGCCGGAACTTCGGTCGCTTCCGGCGCGTGGCGTCTGCACCAAGCGGGTTCTTCCCACGAGCGTCGGTTGCGCCGTTCCGGCATAGCTTTGCGCGACCTCGTTCCGGCCTACATAATCCGGGTTGAGGATCGCCGGGATCACCGTGAAACCACTTCCCGGGTCACTGGACTGTCGGGCGGATCACGGACCGATCGGGCTGCAACGACGATGAAAAGCGGTGACAAGTCCCCGCACTCCAAAGGGGGCGAGCCACGACTAAAGACGCGCACGGTTTGGCGTTGCGCATTTGCCGTGTTGACTTGCAGCTTCCCTCGTGGCTCCGGCCCCAGTCCTTGCGGAGAGCTTCCGGCCCCCATATTCTTGCCTTAATCAGGCGGCCTGTCCTCAGCGGCCGCGCAGAAATAACTTGAACGATCGGCCGTGGGACGGATTGGCGATCCGGCCGGCATTTTCCGGCCGGATCGCCAATCCGTCCTACAAGGATGTGACCAACTTATTTCTGCGCGGACACTCAGGGGAAGAAATCGAGTGTGAAGGGCTTTGCCTGCCCTGCGAAACCACACCTGGACGAAACCGAATCCGCTGGTGCCAAGGAGACCCGCTCATGCTAAGCAACACCCCCGCCAAGATTCTGCTCGTCACCGACGAGGCGGCGATTGTCGCGGCCGTTCGCGGGGCGCTGCAGAGTACCGACTTGCGCGCCGATCTCCGCGACGTCGGTTCGTTGTCCGCCTACCACAAGGCGGTCGCCGCGGGCGCGCCCGATTTGGTCCTACTGGATCTCCACCTGCCGGGTGGCGGCGTGGAAACCGTGCTGACTTCGCCGCCGGAGTCCGGCGTATTCCCGATTCTGGTCCTGGCCAACCAGGACGCCGAGACCCTGGCCCTGGCGGCCCTGGAATCCGGCGCGCTGGACTACCTTGTCAAATCGGCCGAATCCTTGGCCTCCCTGCCGCACAGCGTACGCCGAGCGCTGCGGGAATGGAACCTGCTGCTGGATCGCCAGCGGGCCGAGGAGGCCATCCGCGCGAGCGAACAGCACTTCCGAGACTTCTTCGAAATGGGCTTGATCGGGATGGCAATCACGTCACCGGAGAAAGGGTGGCTCCAATTCAACAACGAACTGTGCCGCATCCTGGGGTACTCCCGGGACGAGTTGGCCCGACTCACATGGTCGGAAATCACACACCCGGATGATTTGGCCGCCGATGTAATGAAGTTTGACCAGGTCCTGGCCAGGGGGATCGACGGGTACACGATGGAGAAGCGGTTCGTCCGCAAGGACGGAATGATTGTGCGTACCAGCCTCTCGGCAAGATGCGTTCGCAGCGTCGACGGTTCGGTGGACCATTTTTTGGCCCTGGTGCAGGACATCACGCAACACAAGCACGTGGAGGACGCGCTGCGCCAAAGTGAAAGGCGTTTGCGGCTGCTCGTGGAAGGCCTGCCCCTCGGCGCCGTCTATATCGAAGGCGACACGCTCTGGCTAAATGCGAGTGCGGAGCGGATCACGGGATATACGAACGCGGAAGTGACGACGGTCGAGGAATGGTTCCACCTACTCTACCGGGCGGAGGCGGCCCGTTTTCGCGAATTCTATGAAGCCGAACGGGCCGCCGGCTTTCCTGCACCGTGCGTCGTGTGTCTACGGCGTAAAGACGACCAGACTCGCTGGGTGGAGTTTAGCGCCTACCGCCAGCAAAACGCTGAGATTTGGCTGCTGCACGACGTGACGGATCGCCAGCGGGCCGAGGCGTCGTTGCAGGAAAGCGAACGCCGCTACCGGACGCTGTTCGAACAGTCCCCGATCTCCATCTGGGAGGAAGATTTTTCGGCGGTCCAGGAGTACTTCACGGAACTGCGTGCCCAGGGGGTAACCGACTGGGCCGTTCATTTCGCAGCGCATCCGGAAGACGTGGCCGAATGCGCGCACCGCGTCCGAATTCTGAATGTCAACGCGGCCGCTCTCAAGCTCTTCGAGGCCCACGACAAAGCCGAGTTGCTGATCAATCTGCCGAATTACTTTGTCGCTGAGTCCTATCCCGCGTTCCGAGAACAGATGACGGCAATAGCCACGGGTAGGACCGAAATCGCCATGGAAATCCCGATTCGCGACCTGCACGGGGTCGGCCGCACCGTGAGTCTGTTCCTCAGCATCCTGCCCGGTCACGAGCAGACCTTGGATCGCGTGATCGTGTCGTTTATCGATATCACGGAGAGCAAGCAGGCAGAAGCGACGCTGCGCGCCAGCGAGCAGCGGTTCCGGCTGATGGCCGACATGATGCCGGTGGGTGTCATCCTCTCACGGTTGCCCGACTACACCGTCCAGTATGTGAATCCCAAGGCGGCAGAAATGTTTGGGGGGGCCCAGGCCCAAGCCGCAGGCCGGCGGACGGAGGACTTCTACGTGAACCCGGCAGACGCCGCGCCGGTGCGTCGGGCGTTAGAGCAGAGCGGCGTGATGGAGAGTGACGAGGTGCTGTTACGGCGCGTCAATGGCGAACAATTCTGGGGCTTGATCTCAGGTACGGTGATTACCGATCGCGTGGAGCGCATTGCCTTGGCGGCCGTGCGCGACATCACCGAACGCAAGCAGACGGAAGAGCGATTGCAGGCTTCGCTCCGAGAGAAGAACACCCTGCTCAAGGAAGTCCATCACCGGGTAAAAAACAACCTGCAAATTGTCTGCAGCTTGCTGAATCTGCAGACGGAAGGCTTGCAGTCCGAGGCCGCGGTGGCTGCGTTGCACGATACCCAGAACCGAGTCCGGGCGATGGCCCTGCTGCATGAAACGCTGTACCAGGCCGGCAACCTCGGTCAAGTTAAGTTCGCCTGGTATGTCGACAACCTCTGCGCGCACCTCGGCCGTTTGTTAGGCCTGGGCGACGGGCGCATCCAACTGGAGCTCCGTGTGGCCGATGTGGCATTGCCGATGGAACACGCCGTCCCCTTGGGCTTGATCATCAACGAACTGCTCTCCAACGCGGTTAAGCATGCCTTCCCCGATGGCCGGGCCGGACGGATCGTGCTAGAACTACTGCAGGCGACGGATCACCAGTTGCTGCTGCGCGTGGCCGATGATGGCGTGGGCCTGCGTAGCGACTTCGACGTGCGGCAGAGCAGGTCGCTGGGCCTGCGTTTGATCTTTGGTTTGGCCGAGCAACTGGGTGGGCAGGCTGAATTGAAACGCGCTGGCGGGACCGTCTTCCAGTTGACCTTTCCAGGAGCAGCCCATGAAGCCTGAGACCGACACTCCGCCATCGCGGATTCTGATCGTGGAAGATGAACTCGTTGTCGCCATGGACATCTCGGGGCGGTTGACCCACCTAGGCTATGCGGTGGCCGGCACTGTGGCGACGGGCGAGGGAGCGATTGCCCTGGCCCAACAGACCCAGCCGGACTTGGTCTTGCTGGACATTCGCCTGCGCGGCCCGATGACGGGGATCGAGGCCGCGGAGCAAATCCGCCAGCGTTTTGGCTACCCCGTGGTGTTCCTGACGGCGTACGCCGAGGACGACACGTTGTGCCGCGCCAGCCAAGCGAATCCGCTGGGCTACGTCCTCAAGCCATTCGGCGACCGAGAACTCAAGACGGCCATCGAGATGGCACTCTACAGGCACCGGTCGGAAGATCAGGCGTCTTGGGACGTGGCCGTCACTGCGGCTCTAGCCGCCTTGTATGCCCCTTTGATATCGTCCGAATCATCCCTGGACACGATGGCCCAGGAGGTGTTGCAGCGAGCGCAGACGCTGACGGGCAGCGGACACGGATTCGTCTCGATGATCGACCCTGTCAACCATGAGAATGTGGCGCTGGCCTTGACCGGCATGATGCAAGACGGCAGTTGCTTGATTGAGGGGAAAGCTCGACAAATTGCCTTTCCGCGCGGGGCCGACGGGCGGTATCCCGGCCTCTGGGGCGAGGCGTTGAACACCCGGCAAGCATTCTTCAGCAACTCGCCCGCGACGCACCCGGCGGCGGTCGGCGTCCCGTCCGGCCATGTGCCACTCCAGCAAGTGCTTACCGTCCCAGTTCTGTTGGGGCCGCAATTGGTCGGTCAGATCACTTTGGCCAATCCGGAACGCGACTACACCGCGCGGGACCTGCACGCCATGCAGCGCCTGGCTGAATTCTATGCCTTGGGGATTCAACGCCAACGGATCGAGGAATCGCTGCGACAGGCTCGGGATGCGGCTGAGGCGGCCGACCGGCTGAAGAGTGAGTTCCTGGCCAACATGAACCACGAGATCCGCACGCCGATGGCGGCCATCTTGGGCTTTAGCGAATTGCTGGCCAGCTCGGATCTGGGTGCACCCGAGCAGCGGGAATTCCTGCGGATGATCCAACGCAATGGGGATGTGCTCATGAGATTGCTCAGCGACATCCTGGATTTGTCGCAGATCGAAGCCGGCCAGCTGCTGTTGGCGAAGAGCGAGTATTCGCTCCAGCACATCGTTGACGATGTGCTGGCGGTGGTGCGATTCCAGGCCGCCGAGAAAGGCCTGAGCCTCCAGGTGGTCCGCTTGTTTCCGCTGTTTGAAACACTTTACACGGACCCCGTGCGTCTGCGTCAGATCCTCGTGAAGCTCGTGGGCAACGCCATGAAATTCACCCCGCGCGGGGAAGTCAGCCTCACGCTCCTAGCTCTTCCCGAGACGGGGCAGATGCAGTTCACTGTCACCGATACGGGGATTGGGATGTCGGCCACCACGCTGGCCAGGCTGTTCCAGCCCTTCACGCAGGGAGACGGCACGCATACTCGTCCTTATGGCGGCACAGGATTGGGTCTGGCGATTTCCCAGCGACTGGCCAAGGCGCTCGGCGGCCAGATCGAAGTCCAGAGCGAATTGGGCCGCGGAAGCACCTTCACGCTGACCCTTGACGTGGGTGCCCCGTCGGCGGCATCCTCGCCGCCACCACCGGCCGTGTTCGCCGCATGGGACGAAGCCTCGGCCAAGCCGCTGGCGTTGCAGGGTCGGGTACTGCTAATGGAGGACGAAAACAGTCTTCGCCTGATCATTCGCCATATCCTGAGCAAATTGAATCTGGAAGTCGACACGGCGAACGACGGCCGTAGCGGTTGCGAGCTGGCGGAAAAGTCGTGGGTGGAAGGCCGGCCGTACGACCTGATCCTGATGGACATCCAGATGCCGGGGATGGACGGCTTCGAGGCCACGCGGTGGCTCCGACAGCAGGGTTGGCAAGGCCCGATCGTGGCGCTGACCGCCTATGCGATGGCGGGGGATCGCGAAAGATGCCTGAACGCCGGCTGCAATGACTACCTTGCCAAACCCGTTGTCATGGCGCAACTCCGCGAGCTCCTGACGCGGTATTTGGGTAGTGTGACGCAGGCCTAAGGGGCCTTGATCGAACCTTACGGTCTTCGGGGTTGTCGGTGTCAAGCATGGGGTTTTACGGTTTCGCATAGACGGACCGCTAGCTGGGGTCTGATCCTTTGTCTCACGCCCCGTCTCTGCCAAACCGTTAAGTCTCATGCTTTGCGCGCAGGGGCCAAAAATGTCGTTTGCTGCTAGCATTTTGCGTAGCGTTCTGATCAAGGCCCGCCGGAGACAACGTGGGGAAGCATGAGTCTTTTATTACGGCCGAACTGTGGGCCACCTTTGGCCGATAATCTCTTGGAAGGATCCGTCCTGAGCTGCGCAGAGCGGCGACGGACGGCCAGAGCGGATTACTGCCGTTCTTGTGCCGTCCGGGTAAGGGGTCGGGTGTTCAGAAATTCATTCTTTGCGGGCCAAGTACCTTCCATTAGCAGAGTCGTCTCACCGAAAGAAAGTGAATTTCTGAACACCCGACCCGTAGCCACAGGCCCGTCCTCAACGTCCGGGTCGGAAGGCTCGGAGTCCACACCTCGGACCAGGAGTCGCTGCTACGATGCCGGAATCCTCTCCGCAAATCTCCGACTTGAGCGAGTTGCGAGAATTCGTCCAGCGGCAATTGTGTGAACGTAATGAACTGGAGGTGGGTGCCTTTCAGTTCACCGAGCGGATTCTGGAGAAGGGCGGGGCTCCCTGTGGGATTTGCTTCTGCCTGCACGGTCCGCGGAGCGTAAAGCTGATCGCGATTTGGGAGACGCGTCGGAATACGCTCATGTTTTACGGCTCGACCGGCGAACGGGTTCAGAAAATTCAACTGGCAGGCCTCAATCCTTCAAGAGTTTTTCGCTGAGGATCGCCGCAATCTGCTGGTTGTATTCACCGGCGGTCGTCCGGGGAGCGATCCAGCTGGCATAGTCGAAGTCGGGATATGTCAGCGGTTCACCCGGTCGGCGGTGGTAGTTGAAGAAGTCGCGGATCTTGGCGGCCAGCTCTTCGTTTTCGTACGCGCCCAAATCCAGGTCCGCCGACGTCCGCGCGATGTGTTCGGCAGGCTGGAACGGGTGCGGCGGAACGTTGGTCACGCATTGCTCCAAGCCGCAACCAACGTACACCTGGAACGGCCTGAAATCCAGCCCTGCGATCAATTGCGGACCGCCGCCGTAGTCGGCGACCCACACGTTGTCGTGTGTGGCCAGCACGCGGTCGGGCAGCACCACCGAGAGGCGGACTTCCGCCTCCGGATCGAATCGTTTCAGCAGTTCGATGATCTGTTGGACTCGCATGACTTCTCGCTCGCGACGGACTTCGAGGCACGCCGATGCGTTGGAGACCGCGGTCCTGCAATGGATATCGGCCGCCATCATCGGTGGAAGGGACCCTCCGTCATTGTACCGTCGGAGCGACCGCGTTGGGAGGTGTTGGGGCAACGCGGATTGGATCACTTCCCGGTTGATACACTGTCGGGTGCTTACTGGCACCAAACGGTTTCTTGATCCTGTCGCGTAAAGAATGAGGTTTTACGGTTTCGCATAGCAGGACCGCCGGCTGGGGTCAGACGTACAGATTTCAGTCTTCGCGGTCCTGTGCCCAACCACCTGGAAAGCCTTCTGTCCGCGAAAACTGAAATCTGTACGTCTGACCCCTTGTCTCGCGACCCGTCCAGGTTGAACCGTTAACTCCCATTCTTTACGCGCAAGGGCCGAAATACCGTTTGGTGCTAGCCAACCAACGATCGTTCCCAGCCTTTTAGGTGGTCGATGATTGCACAGGAGAAGACGGTCCGCCGCTGGGCGGCTGGTGGTTGATGGCCTACGGTTTGCATCGGTGTGCAGCGGGGTGCGGCAGCTCTTCTCCTGGTGAAACGGACCGGTTTCTGCCCATGACGGTGGCAGACGGTGCATTTTTCTTGGGCGATGGGGCTGCGTGGGAACGCAGCATCACGGGCAACACGAATTATTCCTAGCGGAATGAGACACTTCACATGCTGCTGGATATAGGCCGACATGAGCGTGAATTGGAGGTGCTGGTCTGTATCAGTCGGCTGTTGGCTGCTCCGTCGGGCCAGCGCCAGATGCTGACGGCCATGTTGCGCGAATTGGAAGAGAAACTGGGCCTGCTGCGAGGCACAGTCATGCTGCTGTCGCCGGACGGCAGTGAACTGATCGTGGAAGCCGCGCCGGACATTCCGTCGCCGCAGCATACGGAACTTCGCTATCGGTGCGGCGAGGGCGTCATCGGGGCGGTCGTTCAGACCGGTCAGCCGGCCCTCATCCCCCGAGTCTCGCAGGAACCGCGGTTTACCAACCGGATCCACAAACGGCCCACGGCAGGCGATGCGGACATCAGCTTCTTGTGCGTGCCGATTGCCTTGGGCAGCGAGGCCGTGGGCACCTTGTCCGTAGATGTCGCGGTCGCCGATCGAGCGCGGCTTCACGAACGGCAACGGTTCCTGGAGATTGTGGCCAGCCTGATCGCCTACGACGTCAAGTCGCGGCGGGTGGAGGCGCTCCAGAGGCAACACCTTGAGGCTGAAAACCTGCGTCTGCGCGACGCATTACAGGAACGGTTCCGACCGGAGAACATCCTTGGCAACTCGCACGCCATGCGCGAAGTCTATGTCAAGATCCATCAAGTCGCAGGTAGCGATACGACGGTGCTGGTGCGGGGCGAGTCCGGCACGGGCAAGGAATTGGCCGCTTCGGCGGTCCACTACACCAGCCCCCGGAGCCAACAGCCGCTGGTCAAGGTCAACTGTGCGGCGTTAAACGAGCATCTGCTGGAAAGCGAGTTGTTCGGGCATGAAAAGGGGGCCTTTACCGGCGCCACGCATGCGCGGATCGGGCGGATCGAGGAGGCTGAGGGCGGTACACTGTTCCTGGACGAGATCGGCGATTTCTCGCAGGCAATCCAGGTCAAACTGCTCCGCATGCTGCAGGAGCGTGAATTCGAACGCGTGGGCAGCAACCGCACCATCCAGGCCGATATTCGCGTGATCGCCGCGACG
The DNA here is from genome assembly GCA_026692885.1 of Planctomycetota bacterium. The sequence goes on from JAPLNJ010000623.1 coordinate 21,032, forward strand.
AATCAGGACCTGGAAGCGCGCGTGGCCGCGGGCCTGTTCCGCCAAGATCTGTACTATCGGATCAACGTCTTCCCGATCTTTCTGCCGCCCTTGCGGGAACGCCGCGACGATATCCTGCTGCTGGCCGATCACTTTGTCGCCAAGTACGCGCGCAAGATGGGGAAGGAAGTCCGGCGCATCAGCACGCCCGCCATCAATATGATGTTCGCCTATCACTGGCCTGGAAATGTCCGCGAGCTGGAGAATTGCATCGAGTACGCCGTGGTGCTCAGTACCGACGGGGTGATCCACGGGCAGAATCTGCCGCCGACGCTGCAACTGCCCGAGCTGGCCGAAACGGCCCGCGCCGGTTCGCTGAAGGCGCGTGTGGAAGTGCTGGAGAAGGACCTGATCATGGACGCGCTGAAGTCCAACCACGGGCACCTGACCGCGGCCGCCCAGCAGTTGGGCATCACGCCCCGCATGGTCCGCTACAAGATCAAGAACCTGGGGATCGACTACCGGCGATTCTTCAAGAAACTGGTGTCGTGATGCGGCGGATCAAGGGCGTCCAGGGGGCTGCGGCAGCAGCCGGTTGTACGATCCGGCGGAGCCGGTCCTTTTTGCGTCTTTGCGCCTTGGCGTGAAAATAGGAACCGCTCACGCCAAGCCGCCAAGAAAAGACAGGCCATGCCTGGGCCGTGCAAAACTGGGCGGAAACAGCGGCCAGGGTCTGTCGTTCAAATTTCAGTTTTGCGGCGGCGAGACTCTCCACCCTCGTTGCCCAGAGGCCGCAAAAACTGAAATTTGAAGGACTGACCCATGTCTGCGGGCGGAACAGAAGTGGAACAAACTCTGGCCAGCTAGGACGAGATAGAACCCGGTGTGATGTGCCGGATTGACGTTTGACCGTCCAGCCGATCCGGAACAAAGCGGCCAGCACCAAGCGGGCTTTGGTTGACAACCATTGACTCATGCTGGCACCGCAAAGACTTCACGAAGTTCCGGGACACTCTCCCTATTTTCGAGCTGATCGGCCAGCACCCGCAAGGCCAATGCCTTGACCTTGGAAATCGCTTCTTCTCGACTCGGTCCGTAGACCATTACGCCAGCCAGATCGGGTACTTCGGCGATCCATCGACCGTCTTCTTCGCGTTCAATTTCGATATTCACTGCCTGTAACCTCCTCCGATCTGGGCTACCGTCTGTGTTGCATCGGGTTACCATGATCTGCTGCTAGCGTTTCGCTTGCCGGCCTTATTGCAGTCGCTTCGCGCTCGCGACAAACGTTTCCCGGCGGCGGCCGGGCGCGACATTTCTTTCCTTACGCCACTAACCCGCTGGTGCGTAAGGTGATGGACCGACGCGCAGCCGCTGACAGCACCCCGTGACGACTTGTCGCGCGACAATTCTTTCCCCGCGTCACGATCGTTCCCCGCCGCCGTTCCCCGCCATTTTACAGTCTTTTCGCCCGCCTGCCTGACGCCGCGAGAATTCCGTCTGCCGCCGGGACCGTTCGGCGCGGCAGTTGCAATTGCACCGGTCGGCTTCGGCAACAAAGACCGAAGTGAACAACAAGCGACCTGTTAGATGGGGAGTGTGCAGCATGAAGAAAGTTGCGATCTATGGCAAAGGTGGCATCGGCAAATCGACGACCACCCAGAATACTGTTGCCGCGCTGGCTGAAATGGGTAAGAAGGTCATGGTGGTGGGCTGTGATCCCAAGGCCGACTCCACCCGCTTGCTGCTCAACGGACTGGCCCAGCGAACGGTACTCGATACGCTCCGCGATGAAGGCGAGGAGGTCGATCTGGCAGACATCCGTCGCGAGGGGTTCCGCCACACGTTGTGCACGGAATCAGGTGGTCCCGAGCCGGGGGTAGGTTGTGCCGGCCGCGGTATCATCACGTCTATCAATCTGTTGGAACAACTCGGCGCCTACAGCGCCGACCAGGGGATCGACTACGTCTTCTATGACGTGTTGGGCGACGTGGTCTGCGGCGGTTTCGCCATGCCGATTCGGGAAGGCAAGGCGGAGGAGATCTACATCGTGTGTTCCGGCGAGATGATGGCCATGTACGCGGCCAACAACATCTGCAAGGGGATCGTCAAGTTCGCCCAGGCGGGAGTGGTCCGGCTAGGCGGGCTGATCTGCAACAGCCGCAAGTGCGACAACGAGCGCGAGATGATCGTGGAACTGGCCCGGCGTCTGGGAACCCAAATGCTGCACTTCCTGCCCCGCGATAACGATGTACAGCGGGCGGAAATCCAGAAGAAGACAGTGATCGAATGGAATGCCGAGTGCCCGCAGGCGGAGGAGTACCGCAAGCTGGCCCGAGCAATGGACGAGAACCAGAAGTTCGTGATTCCCACGCCCTTGACCGTGGCGGAACTGGAGTCGTTGCTGATGGAGCATGGCCTGCTGGCCGCGTAAGTCGGACGGTGTCAGGCTGGCAAGCCTGACTTACGAAACCCTTTTACAGAGGACCAACGGATGATTATGGTGCGGGCCATTATTCGGCCGGAAAAATGCGATGAAGTGCTGGCCGCGTTGATGTACGCGGGGTTTCCCGCGGTGACCAAGATGGATGTCTACGGCCGGGGCAAACAGCGCGGGATGAAGGTCGGTGAGGTCACCTACGACGAACTCCCCAAGGAGCTGATCTTTGCCGTTGTCAAGGATGCGGACAAGGACTTCGTGGTCCGTGTCATCATGCAGGCCGCGCGGACGGGTTCTAAAGGCGCCTTCGGTGACGGCAAAGTTTTCGTGACGCCGGTCGAGGAGGTCTACACGATCAGCTCGGGCGTGCGTGAAGACGAGCAGCAGGCCGACGTGCCGGCTGCTGTCGCGTAGGTCAGGCTGGCCAGCCTGACGAGGTAGCCGTGTCAGGCGGGAAAGCCTGACCTACGATGTGTTGCCCCCGATGTTAGGAGCCGAACCCATGAGTGCGCCAAGATAAGCTGCTGCAAATCAGCCGGACAATCCGGCCTGGCCAAAGGCTAACCACCGGGTCAGAACAGAACTTTGCACGTAAGGAGGTAACGAATTACGCGAAGCCAGAGGGATGGCGAATGATC
>JAPLNJ010000624.1 GCA_026692885.1 Planctomycetota bacterium
TCCGACACGGTAAGAATCGGCGCATCAATGAGTGTCGCAAACATAGTAGTCGTCACGCTCCGCCGTGACGACATGTCATCACGGCGGAGCGTGATGACTACTTTGAAAACCCGACAGTTATTGATGCGCCGATCCTAATCCGATACTGCGACCAGAGCATGATGACCCAGACCAACCCATCCGGCCAACCGGAAGCCTTGCTAACTGCCGGAATCGACGTCGGTTCCTCGGCGATCAAAATCGTAGTGCTCCAGGTCCCGGAAGCGGATGAAGCCCGGCTGCTGGCCAGCCGCTTTGAGCGCATCCGCCGCCGAGACCCCCTGCGCGTCGCTCAGACCATCTTTGCTGAGACGCTCGCCAAGGCCGGGATCCACCGCGAGGACCTGGCCTATGTGGCCACGACCGGCGAGGGGGACCTGATCTCGTTTCGGACCGGGCACTTCTACGGTATGACGGCCCATGCCCGCGGTGGGCTATTTCTCGACCCACAGGCCCGCGCCGTCATCGACATCGGCGCCTTGCACACCCGCGCCATGCTGATGGACGAGCACGCCAGGGTGCTCAGCCACCGGATGACCAGCCAGTGCGCCTCCGGCACCGGGCAGTTCCTGGAGAACATTGGTCGCTACCTGGGGGTCACGCTGTTGGAGATCGGGCCGCTCTCACTGCAGGCGGACCACCCCGAGCCCTGCTCCTCGATCTGCGCCGTGTTGGCCGAGACCGACGTGATTAACATGGTTTCCCGAGGGATCACGATCTCCAACATTCTCAAGGGGATCCACACCTCGATGGCCGGTCGCTGCCTATCGCTGTTGACTTCGCTCGGATCCCAAGGAGTCGTCATGGCGACCGGGGGGTTGGCCGCCGACGTTGGATTACTCTCCGCGCTGCGGGAGGCCGCTGCCGAGCAGGGAGTCCCCCTGCAAATCCGCAGCCACGAGAACTCGGCACTGGCCGGGGCCCTGGGAGCGGCCCTCTGGGGGGCCTTCCGCGCTAGGAAGCTCGCCCACCAGGGGCTGTCGCTGCGTGGCGGAGGCCTGCGCTGAAACAACGCTGCTCCCGCTGGCACCCGTCGAATACGCAAGGGATATTAAGTTCCGTAAGATGCATACGAAAACGCTGGTATTCCGGCCCGCTGATGGGCCGCTTGGGCAACTCGCGGACCCCGACCCACTTCCAGGAGTGTTTTGACACTGGCGGCGGTGGACGTTGCTAGTACCAAACGGTTTTCGGGGCTGTCGGTGTCAAGAACGGGGTTTTACGGTTTCGCATAGACGGACCGCCAGCTGGGGTCAGACGTACAGATTTCAGTTTTCGCGGTCGTGTGCCCAAGCATCGGGAAGACCTTCTGCCCGCGAAAACTGAAATCTGTACGTCTGACCCCTTGTCTCACGCCCCGTCTCTGCTGAACCGTTAAGTCTCATGCTTTGCGCGCAGGGGCCAAAATATCGTTTGGTACTAGCACCCGCCCAACGGCCGTTTCAGACGCAGATTTCCAACTCCAGGAACTTGTACGGGTTCTTCCGCCACTCGGCCGCCAGGAACTGGAGCGTTTTCCAACGTGTGATGTGGTTGGGGCTTTCCAGTGCGGGTGGTTCGTCAGGCAGGCCTTCCAGCGATTGCTTCCGGATCAGCATTGCGCGAATCTTTTGGGTCCGGACCGCTCCGGCCTTCTCACACGTCAGGCAGATCAAATACTTCTCGCGCTGCACCGGCAGGCCCAGATCGTGTTTGAGCTGTCCTTCGGCGAACTTTTCCGCGACTTCGTTCAACACGGCGTTCAAGTAGTACCAGTAGTCCTCCTTGGGCAGAGGCAGGAGCGGGTCCTGCTCGGTCGTCTGTCGGGCCGCGGCCGTGACCGCGTCACTTGCGACGGAGTTCAGAAACACCTCAGCACAGGCGGTCTCGATGATCGTGCGGATCAGCAACTGGCCGTCGCGCAGCGTGTTCAACGAGATGTTCAGACGGTGCAGGAATTCCTTTTTCCGCCACTCGGCCCACGCCCGGCGTTTGCCGAACACCCAACCGACGGCCAGGGAAAATACGGCCGTGAAGATCTTGTCCCAGTGCTCGCCCAAGTAGGTCACCAGTTTGGCGATGATTTCGTGGAGGTCCATGATCAGTGCTCCTCGAGGTAGAACGCTTCGCGTGGGATTCGATTTCGGTGCGAGGATCGCCGCACGGGTGCGCGGCCTCTCCACGCTACCATGTCCGCGCCCCGGCCTCAACGTCCGGTGTCCCTACGAGTGCGGATTTCCTGCTGGCTTGACTTCATAGGTTATCGGCTCTGGTCCTGGAGGTCTCGGCGAGGCTGAATGAGCAACACCAGCACGACGGAGAAAATTGCGGCACTGGCGAACACGCCGAAGATCAGGTTGAGCGGCACGTGACGGTCGCGCAGCGCGCCGAAGCCCCAATCGGCGAGTCCGCCGCAACTGATACTCACCAGGTTCATCACGCCGTAGCCGGTGGCACGCAGCTCCGGCCTCACGACCTGGCACAGGATGGGCATGTTATTGCAGTCGAAGAAGCCCCAGCCCAGGCCGAACAGGAGCAGGAACGCCACGGCCACGGCCAGCGAGCCAGCGTTGCCCACACCGAAGATGGCGGGGACAATCAGGCTCATCCCCAGGGCGCTGACGAAGATCCGCCCGCGTTCCTGACGCCGCATCCAGCGGTCCGCCAGCCAACCGCCGACCACCGCGCCGACGATGGCGGCGGCCTGCCAGTACAGTGTGGCCGCCACGCCAGCCTGGCCTTGGCCGATCTGGAACTGTTGCTTGAGGATGGCCGGCATCCAGTCGCGGACCACCCAGCCCGCCAACGCCGGTAACGTGAAGTACAGCACCAGCAGGATGAAGGAGAGGTTGGTCAACAACTGCTTGGCGGCTTGTGCGGGGGAGGCTTTCGGTCCCGCGGCGACCGCCCCCGACTGCGGCGCGTCGCGCACCAGGAACACCAACGGCAGGGCGTAGCACATCCCGCAGACGCCGCAGGCATCGAAGGCGAACCGCCAGCCCAAGGTGGGCGCGTCGGCCACATAACCGCCAAAGCCGCCGACGATCACACCGCAGTAGATGGCCATCTGGTGCAGCCCCACGGCACGGGATCGTGTGTGTCCCGTGTGGTAGTCCGCGATCAGGGCCAGGGCCGCCGGAATGTAGAACGCTTCGCTGCTGCCCATCAGCGAACGGGCCCACAGCAATTCGTTATAGCTCGTGACGTGCCCGGTCCACCACGTCACCGCCGACCACACGAAAAGGCTGCCGCAGATGGTCAACCGCCGGCTGAAGCGGTCCGCCACATAGCCGCCGATCGGACTGAGCAAGGCATACACCCACTTGAACTGTCCGAGCATGAAGCCCCAGTTCGCCTCCGTGCCGATGCTGGGAAGGTCCCCCATCACGGAAGACTTCATCGACGCCAGCATCTGGCGGTCGAGGTAATTCAGCAGGGCCACGGGCCAGAGCAGCAACACCACCAGCCACGCGCTGCGGACGAATGTCGAGGAAGGGGATGGTTGGGACACCGTGCTCTCCGTTGGGGATTGTCGAGTCTGTCCGGATTATAGGGGACAGGCCGCAGTTGCAAAACGGCCTGGCGCGGTGGGGCCTGGCGCGGCTACTCCCCGGAGAACGCCGGTGAAGACCGGCCGCGCTTTCTCGGCAAGAACCCGCGGCTAGCGCCTTGCGGCTCACCATGTCCGAGTGCAAAGTAAGGATCGCGAAATGAATTAGTGTCGGGTCTTCAAAGTAGCCATCACGCTCCGCGTGATGGCATGTCATCTCGCGGAGCGAGATGACCACATTATTCTTGCGACAGTTATTTCTTTCGCGATCCTAAGTGGCATTGGGCGCGTGCCGCAGGGTTGATCTTGTCCACCCGCGCGTGTACCCTGTGCCGACGCGAGGTACAGTCATGACGTGGACATCGAGAGAGCGGGTGATCGCGGCGATCGAGCACCGCGAACCAGACCGAGTGCCGATCGATATCAATCCGGTACCAGCCTTCTATCGGAAGTTGCTGGACTATCTGGGATTGCAGGTCGACGAACCGATCAACCCGGGATTCATGGAGGAGGCGATTCCGCACCCACGCGTGCTCGCTGCGTTGGGCGGGGATCTGATCTCCGTCAAACTAGGCTCGGCGAAGGTCGCGCGTCCGGCCCCGCCTCGAGCCGGCCTGGTGATGGACGATTGGGGCGTGGGCTTGGAGCGGGTCCATCAGCCTGGCGGGGGGAGCTACCTGGAGCCGGTCTATCATCCGCTGGCCGAGGCCACGCTGGACGACCTGGAAACGTATCCTTGGCCTGACCCGACGTTGCCCGATCGGGGCGAGGCAGCGGAGGTCGAAGCGAAGCGGTTGTACGAGGACACCGACTTGGCCTTGGTCGGACGTTTCGGAGGCCCCATCGTGCAGACGGCGATTTACCTGATGGGCTTTCAGCGGTGGCTGGAGTGTGTCGCCGGCGAGGCCGAATTCGCCGGCGCGCTGCTGGACAAGATCACCGACATCGTGATGGTCCTGGACCGGATTGGCCTGGAGGCCACGGCCAAGTACCTGCAGATCTACAAAATCAGCGGCGACGATGTCGGTATGCAAACCGGGCCGTTGTATTCGCCCCAGACGTTTCGCAGCCTGATCCTGCCTCGTCTGCGGCGGCGGTGGCAGGCGGCCCGCGCGTACTTGAACCAGGTGCATCCCGCCGTTCAGATCATGTTCCACAGTTGCGGCGGGATTCGGCCGTTCATCCCCGACTTGATCGAGATCGGCTTGCATGTGTTGGATCCGGTGCAACCACTGGCGGCGGGCATGGATTCGGCGGAGTTGAAGCGGGACTTCGGCGACCGCTTGACGTTCCACGGGGGTGTGGATGAGCAGCATGTGCTACCGTTTGGGACGCCCGCGGAGGTGGCGGCCGAAGTGCGACTGCGGTTGCGAGCCTTCGCTCCGGGCGGGGGCTACATTCTGGCGCCATCGCATTATGTCCAAGCCGATACGCCGCCCGCCAACATCGTGGCGATGTGCCGTGCCGCTCAGCGGTCGGGGCAGTATCCGATCGTGGATTGCTGCTAGCACGAAGCGGTATTTGGGCCCTTGTGCGTAAAGCATGAGACTTAACGGTTCAGCAGGGACGGGGCGCGAGACAAGGGGTCAGACGTACAGATTTCAGTTTTCGCGGTCGTCTGCCCAAGCCCAGGGAAAGCCTTCGGCCCGCGAAAACTGAAATCTGTACGTCTGACCCCAGCCGGTGGTCCGTCTCTGCGAAACCATAAAACCCCATCCTTGACACCGACAACCCCGAAAACCGTTTGCTGCTAGCGTCGCCGCACAACCCCTACAACCGCTACCGCCTCAACCCGGGCGGGGATGTTGGCGACTGGACGGCCGCTTCTCCAGAAGAACCAGGGGAGTTTCCTAGGGGTTATGCCGATTGAAACAGTTAGACGCGTTGTGCCGATTGAAACAGTTATCGGTGTTATGCCCGGTAAGTCGCCTAATGCCGGGGCTTTCCCCCTGAGTGTTGCCCAAGGGTGATTCCGTGTCGCAGAAAGAAGTTGCTGCCCACACTCGGTGTCTGGCTTGGCAGGCGGTCGCTCTGCTGGTCCTCGCGACGGCTGTGATCGCGGACGACGGCGAGAACGGAACGGATGACAGCGGTGGACCGTCGACCGCCGCGCGCATCACCCTGACGGACGACGCAGAGTCGGCTGAAACGCCGGCTGCGGCGGAGGCCGAGGAACCGCCCGCCTTCACGCTGACGAACTGGTTGCTGGACCAGCCGCCCCAGTTACCGGTCACGCCCCCGACGGTGGCGGCCGGCTTGGCATTGCCCTCCGGCGCGCAGCAGTTGGCGCGAGAAGTATTCGGCTCGGAGGATGTCCGGCGCAGCCGGATCGCGGAGATGCGGCGGGGCGCGAGTCCGGGTCCCATGACCGAGCTGGTGTTCGGCTCGGAAGCCCGTTTTCGCGTGGCCAACGACACGGGGAACTTGCTGGGCAAATCGCTGTTTACCCCCAGCGTGAAGATCCAGGAACGCACGCCGGTAATCAGCGATCCCGTGATCCGCGGCGGCCGGACCGGGCGTCTGCTGGCTTCGGGATCGTACTGGGCACCGGCCCGCCAGGATTTGGATACGCCCTTGAGCCGGATCGATGCGCGATTCCTCAGTGACGCGGTGGTCATCAAGGGCCCGTACACCGCCATGCTCGGTCCCGGCTTTTACTTCGTCGATTTTCGGTTCCTGGATACGCCCCGCTACGAGGACGGCCCGCAGTGGAACGGCAGCACGAGCCTGGAGTACAAGACCAACGGCCAGCAGTGGTACGGACTGCAGAGTGTCTGGGGCGGCGGCGAGAACTACGGTTACCGAATCGGCTATGGCCACCGTACTGGCAACGACTACCTGACGGGAGCCGGCTCGGCGCTGCCGACCAGCTATAACACCGGCGATCTGAACGTGGCGATCGGCTACGACTTCTCGTCCGACAGCCGGCTGGAATTCAACTGCTTGCGCGAGGACACAGGGACCATTGAGTTTCCCGGGATGGTGTTCGACATCAACGGGCTGACCGCCAATGGCTACGAGTTGCGGTACACGCTCAAGGATCAACCGGAATTCGATCTGCTGTCGATCGAAGGCTGGTACAACGAAACACGGTTTACCGGCGATACCAGCCGGTCGGGGAAGAATCGACAAATCCCCTCGCTGCGGCCCGACTTTGATCTGGGACCGGCGCAGTATCTGACGACCGATGTCGACGGTATGTCCGCGGGATACCGGGCCGCGGTGACCTGGGGGCAAACGGACACGCCCAGCCTGACGGTGGGCACCGACTTGATCCGTGTCGGACAACAGCTCAACGACAACGTGCCGGCCCGTGTCGTGCCGGCACATACCGTGGAAATCGAACCGGGGAACCCGATTGTTATCCCCGCGCTGAATATGCCCGCGCAGAATTATCCGATTCCGCGTTCCCATACGCTCGATTTCGGCGTATTTGCCGAACATACGCAACCCTTCGAAAATGGTCTGCGGGTCCGTACGGGCGCTCGCCTGGACATGATCAGCGCCAACTCGCGGGAGATGGTCCCAGGGATGGGCAAGCTGGACGATGGTTTTCCGAGCCCGCAAGTGATCAATACACCGCTGTCAGTCCTGAAGGGGGCTCCGCTCGAACAGCAGTTCTACCCGTGGTCGGTCTTCCTGTCGGCGGACTACCAAGTGAACTGCTGCTGGACGGTGACCGGTGGTGTCGGCTACGGGATGCGGCCTCCCACGCTCACGGAATTGTACGCCTACGGGCCGTTCATCGGCAGCCTGCAGCCCGGGTTGACGTATGTCGAGGGCGATCCTCTGCTGCGCCCCGAACGCATGTTGCAGGCCGATTTGGGGGTACGAGCCAATTTCGAGAAGACGCGGTTCAGCCTGACCGGCTTCCAGTCCTGGGTGAACGACTACATCACCTACGACTACATCGAGGTGAAGAACCAGTTCCCGTTCGCCCCGTACGTTCCGGGACAGAGTCTGCAGCAAGTGGCCTACGTCAACACCGACTACGCCACCCTGACCGGCTGCGAATTCACCGCAGACCATGACTTTCGCGACTGGCTGACGGGCTTTGCCGTGATGAGTTACGTGCAGGGCTTCGATCACACCCGCCTGCAGCCCTCGCGGATCGGAGCCCTGGAGCGGGTGGCGGCTGGTTCCCCCGCCGATACCCCGCGCAGCTTCAATGGCGACGTGGCTGCGGAACCTCTGCCAGGCATTCCGCCGCTGGAAGCCCGCCTGGGGTTGCGGGTCAAGCAGCCGGGTTCTCAGCCGCGTTGGGCGGCCGAAGTGGAAGCCCGTCTTGTCGATCAGCAGAATCTCGTCGCGAGCACGCTGTACGAGCAAACCACGCCGGGTTTCACGGTTTGGAATCTGCGGGCGTTCTGTCGCCCGTACGAACGCTTCACCCTGTACGGCGGCGTGGAGAATATCGGCAACGTCTACTATCGCGAGCACCTGGACTACCGGTCGGGGCTGAGCGTCTGGCGTACCGGCGTGAACTACTATCTGCTCAGCGAAGTGGTTTACTAAGCCTGCCATGAACACGGACACGAACCTGCTCTTCGGTGTGCTCGCGCTGCAGTTAGAGTATATCGCTGCGGTCCAGTTCGTGGACGTCTGTGGGGCCTGGACCGCACGCCAGGACACCACGCTGGCCGAGATTCTGGTGGAGCGCGGTTGGCTCACTCCCGACGCGCGGCAGGAGATCGACCGGCTCCTGCAACGCAAGCTGAAGAGGCACGACGGGGACCCGCGTCAGGCACTCGGTATCGCCGCCGATGCCAAAGTGCGCGACCTGCTGCGTGACGTGCACGACGAAGAGGTCGAACATACTCTGTCCCTGCTGACGCCGATGGCGGGGTTTGTCCGGGTCGATGACCGCCTGGATTTCCCGGCGGAAGAACGGTCGCATTACACGCTGTCCAAGATCCATAGCCAAGGCGGCTTGGGACGCGTCTGGCTGGCGCGCGACACGCGTCTCCACCGCTCCGTGGCGCTCAAGGAAGTTCGTCCGGACCTGCCGAAACGCGAGTACGCCTTGCAGCGTTTCGTGCGGGAAGCGCAGATTACCGGTCAGTTAGAGCATCCGAACATCGTGCCGATCTACGAATTGGGCCGCGATCCAGAGCACGCGGGGCCGTTCTACACCATGCGGTTCATCGAGGGACGGACCCTGAATGCCGCCATCGACGAGTATTTCCGAGTCCGCCACCAGCACCCCACCGCGGACGCGCTCGAACTGCGGCGCCTGCTCGGCGGCTTCGTCAGCATCTGTCAGGCGATTAGCTACGCCCATTCCAAGGGCGTCATCCACCGCGATCTTAAACCGTCGAACGTGATGCTGGGTGCGTTCGGCGAGGTGGTGGTCCTGGACTGGGGCTTGGCCAAGACGGTCGAGGAGCAAGATCTGGAGACGACCGCGGGACCGAGTGTGGACCTGAGCCAGTCCGCCGCGTCCGAGTTCACGTCCCAGGGACAGCCGATCGGGACACCGCCGTACATGGCGCCCGAACAGGCGGCCGGCCGACTGCCTGAAATCGACCGGCGCACGGACATCTATGGCCTGGGGGCCATCCTGTTTCGCATCTTGACCGGGCAGCGCCCGCATACCGGCAAAACGTCCGACGAGATTGTGCAAAGCGTCCTGCAGAATCCGACGCCGGCAGCGCGGACCCTCGATCCGACGATTCCACCGGCACTCAATGCGATCTGTCTGCAAGCGATGGCCAAACGCCCTTCGGACCGCTACGCCCACGCGGCCGAGTTGGCCGACGACGTGCAACGCTGGTTGGCCGACGAGCCGGTGTCCGCCTATCAGGATCCGCACCATGAACGCCTGGCCCGCTGGGGGCGCAAGCATCGTACCTTCACGCGTGCCGTCGGCACGGTCGTCGTGGCGGTGGCTCTGGTCGCCGTGCTCGCGGCGGTGTGGGTCAATCACGCGCGAGTGGCCGAGCGAACCGCCAAAGCCGAAGCCCTGTTGCGGTTTCGCGACGCCGTGGAAGCTGTGGACACGATGCTGACCGGCGTCAGCAGCGTGCTGGAGTACTACCCCGGCACGCGGCGGATCGGGGTGCGTTTGCTGAAGAAAGCTGCCGAGGCGTACGAGCGTTTTGCCGCTCAGCAAAGCGACGACTCGGGCCTGGCCGCAGAGTCGGGCCGGGCGTACCTGCGGTTGGGCGACCTGTACCGCACGCTGAATCAACCGGAGCAAGCCGAGACGGCATATCGGAAAGCCGAAACGCTGCTCCGGAGACTGACGACGGGCAAGTCCGCCGGCGTGGACGTGCGTTTGGAATCGGCCGTCTGCCAGTGGAAGTTGGCGGAAATCCATGCGTCGCAAAATTCCCAGGATCAGGCCGCCCAGGAGTTCGACAACGCGTTGCGGTTGGTCCGGCAAGTGCCGGCGGACGTAGAACGCGCGATCCAACAGGCGTCGATTCTGGTCGGGCTGGCGCAGTTCCAACGGAATCAGGACCACTTCGACCAAGCTGTCGCTGCGCTGCGTGAGGCGGAACAAGAACTGGAGCGAATCGGAGCCCACGGCGGTACGAAACGGGACAATGTGCTGGCCCTCGCGCGCAGTCTGTTGGGTAATGTGTTCGTCGCCACCGGTAAGCATCGGGAGGCCATCGAACCGTTGCAGCAGGCCAGCCAGGCTTATGCGGCTTTGGTGGCGGCGGACGAAGACGAGCCGGCGCATCTGGAAGGCCGAGCGTTTACCAATCTGAACCTGGCCATGTTGCTGCATCCCCAGGGACGCTGGGATCAGGAACTGCAGGTCCGTGCGCAGGCGATCGCCGACTACCAGCTGTTGTGTCAAGCCATGCCAGATGTCTTGCGTTTTCGCGAGAACCTGGCCATCGCTCGCGCGGGACTGGCCCAACTGGAGCACCTACGATACCAAAATCGCCAGGCGCTCGAGCTGCTTAGCCCGGTGTTGCCCGAGGTGCAAGAGCTGTCGGACTTGCTGCAGGACACGGACCACGACGAAAAGTTGGCCTTCACGTGCACCACGCTGGGGCAGGTGCTGTGTGACCTGGACCAGCGCGACGCGGCTCACCAACGGCTCCATCAAGCCATCCAGATCTACTTAAATCGTCTGCTGGTCGGAGCCACGATTCCACCGCGCCATCGGCTGGGGGTGGCTCACGCCAGTCGGTGTCTCGGCGAGTTGTATCAGCTGTCGGGACAACACGAGGATGCCCAACGCGAGTACGAGACGGCGGTGAACGGCCTGCTCGACTTGCTCCAGCAAACACCCGCGGACCCCTACGCCCGCAATGAGCTGGCGGTATGTTACGAATTGTTGGGGGACCTGTACCAGGACCTGACGCAGCCCGAAGCGACTGCGGGGTATTACGCACGAGCGTTAGCACAGCGGCGTCAGCTGCCTGCCGATCTGCCCTTGTACACCCAGCGTCTGGCGGCCCTGCAGTTGAAACTCGGCAGCCCGGAGCAGACTGCCGCGGCGGTCGAGCTCTGCCAACGGCTATGCCGGGAAGTCCCGGACAATCCTGAATTTCGGGTGGCTCTGGGTGCCGCCCAGTTCCGAGCCGGCAAATTGGCCGAGTGCGTCCAGACACTCGCATCGCCGGGGGCGGATCGAGCCGGGCCGGAACACGACTTGTGGTTGGCGCTGGCCTCTGCCGGGCGAGATCAACCGGAGGCTGACGCACAAGCTCGCGAGGCCTACGACCGGGCGGTCCAGCGTATGGATGCCGACGCCCCCGGCAACCTGCTGCTCCGCCGACTGCGAGCCGAAGCGGCCCAGGCATTGGGACTTCTGTCTCCCCCGTAATGACGTTATAACGCAGCCGAAAATAACTCCCTCGCCCCGGTACTCCGGGGAGAGGGCTGGGGTGAGGGGGGGGCAATGCACAAGCCGAAGTCATGCTTTCGGCCATTCTTAAGGCGTGGTTGGCCGAGCCCTCGTGACCAACTCCGGTTTGGCGAACTCGCCGGGCATGGTGTACGGCAACTGCCAGACCGAGTCGCCTGAACTGTTGGTGAAGTACAGGTGCGACGGGGAGAGCTGATCCGGATTGCCGTCGGCCCAGAAAGCGTAGAACTCCGGATGGGCGTTGATTGGCCGGCGCACGTAGTTGTGGTTCCAGGAACTGTCGCGAGTTACGTCGCGTTGCTTGCTCCAGGTCTGCCCTTCGTCCCGACTCGACCAAACTGCAACTTCGCCACCACTGCCCAACGGCTGGGGACCTTGCTCGGTCGGACCAATGACGCGCCACTGGCCCTCTTCGAGGTAGAGTGACCCCGTGCTGTAGTTGTGATTCGCGCGGGTCAGCTCAGCATACTCCCAGGTCTCACCAGTCCAGTGCGCGATGGTCCACCAGCGCGGATCGCCCTCCGGGCCGGGCGGGAAGCTGGCACTGGTGAGATAGAGAATCACTGGCCGCCCCGCTGCATCCAAGTCGAGGTCGTGGATATAAACCAGCCGTTTCTCGGCCGCATAATCTCGCACCAGCGCGGGATTCTGCGGGTCGTCCAGTGGCACGGTGACCGGATCCCCCCGGACATTCCGCCAGGTCCGGCCCAGATCGTCGGTCTGGAGGAAATACAGGTTTGTGCGTTTGTCGACTTTGCCTTCGGGATGCATGTTGAAGGCGGTGACCACGCGGCCGCCGCGTTGGTGACTGGTCTGGTAATGGCCACCCATCCCGGCGAACTTCCGGTCGGGGGTCCATGTTCGTCCGTCGGGGCTGGTGCTCCAGTAGAGCTCGCGGCCCTTCGTATACTTCGTGAAGAGATGGAGGAACCCTTGGCCCTCGATCCAGCGCGGCTGCGGGTAGGTGATCTCGCGCTGCGAGACCCGTTCCAAGGCGTCGATGCTGTAAGGCTGCCGGCTCCGGTAGATAAATCCCGGCCGGGATTTCGCCCGACCGCTGACAAATACCCAGAGATAACCCGCGTCGTCCAGGCACAAGCTCGGGTTGTCGTGCGGGTCGTCCACGCCTTGCTTGTCGTGGACCACGGTCGGTCGCGGCACGACACCCTGCGCATGGTCGTAATAGGCAAGCATGTCGAGCAGGTAGCGTTCGCCCTGCTTGGCCCCGCCGTAGACGAAGAATGTCTTGCGGACCTCCGGGGCGTAGATGGCCATCGGCACGTGGTTGGCCGTATACGTGCCCAGTCCGCCCGAGTACTTGTCGCCGAACTTGGATTTCTGGCCCAGGGTGAACCAGATGCCACGATAGCCGTCGTCCTTGACGCCGACCGGTTGCAGTTCGGCGGCAACCAGGGAGGAGAGCAATGAAACACAGGCCAGGGCCGTCAGCCAACGCATGTGGGGGTCTCCGATTCTGTCCTTTCGGTCACCTGCGGATCCAATCCAAGAACCCCATCGTTTCCAAGTCGTGGCGAAGTTTCTCCACCTGCTCGGCGGTCAGGTTCCCGTGCGGCAGTCGAGCCGGTCCCACCGGGACGCCGAGCAGGCCCATCACGGCCTTTGCCGCGCCCATGTAGCCGTAGCTGGCCAGGAGTTGGATAAGGCGTACACTGCGGAATTGTTCTTCCCGCGCTGAGGCCAAGTCGCCAGCTGCGACCGCTGCCATCAACCGCTGGTAGATCGGTGCGGCGAAGTTGTAGCTGCTGCCAACCGCGCCTTGGGCACCCAGCGCCAGGGCTGCCAGCAGGTACTCGTCCACACCCCACGGCACATCCCATGCGCCATCTTCGGCGCGCAGACAAAGTTGGTACGCCATCAGGTCGCTGTTGGTGAACTTGACACCGGCCAGCGTAGGAATCCGGTCGCGGGCCTGGGCCAGGAAGTCCGGCATCGAGAAGTTGACCCCGGTCAGCACGGGGATGTCATAGAAGTAAAACGGGGTCTGCGGCGCGGCGGAGGCGATATCGGCGGCACAGGCGATCAGGGTGTCCAGCGAGCGCGGCTTGAAATACGACGGCGCGAGCGCAGCGATGGCGACGGCGCCGAGCCCGGCGGACTGCGTGGCGAGCAGGCGGGCCTCGGCCAGGCAATTTGAGCCGACGTGCACGACGACGCGCAGCTCCGTCCCACGCGCGACATCGGCCCAACGCTGGGCCAGTTGCCCTCGCTCGTCGTGCGCCAGGGAGTGACTTTCGCCCGTACTACCGCCGATGAAAACGGTCTTCAATCCGTTCGCCAGCAGATGCGCGGCTTGTCCCTCAATCGCGGCGAGGTTCAGGGAACCATCCGCATGGAAAGGCGTGTGGGCAGCCGCGACAAGTCCGAGGAGTTTGGATTTCGGCATGGGGACGCGATCCGGAAAGAGTGCTGTGATCAGACGGGAGCAATGCTTCAAACCGTAGGCACAAATAGGATTACGCTTGGGTGCGGGAAAGGCAAGCCCACACCGGTGGAAGATGCCGGTGGAAGATGTGCAGCGAACACTGCGGTGATTCGTGCTTGCAGAGATATCCGGGTCCGGATGGGAACGATCGGTCCCCTGACGCAGGCCGCAGCCCTCAAACGCCAACTGGCCTTCTCGCCCAGAGCGATGTATGCCGCTAGACTTCATGGAAACCGGCTCCAAACTGTGGGACATCGCCTCTGGAAAAATGACCGGCGAACTGTGCGCCGGCGATGACGTTTGATCGGCTCCGGACCGTCGTGCCGTCCCGTTCCAGTCGGCCCCCCCAGCTGTTCTGAATCAAGCTCCCGGTCTTCGGCCAATACCCATCAGCTCCATAGACGCAAGCGACTGGATGCGGTTTCAATCCTCTCGTGCTCGAGGCAGGTCTTCGGGTTCATCCGGGTGAAGCGCGCGCGGACATAAGTCCTGACTAGTTTTACAGCGCCACTTGGCGTGGCAGGAGCGATGTAACAGACCGGAGATTAAGCACTTCCGCCCCCGC
>JAPLNJ010000625.1 GCA_026692885.1 Planctomycetota bacterium
GTCGATCATCCCCGCCGTCGGCACGGTGGTGCCCGGCACCAGCTTCATCTACACCATCACCGTCAGCAACAGCGGGCCCAGCACGGCCACCAACGTGACGGTCAGCGACCCGGTGCCCGTCGGCCTGACGTCCTTCGTCTGGCGCGGTAACGGCAAAATCAACCAACCCGGCCCGCTCAATGACATTATCGCCAGCCTGGCTTCGGGCGCCACGGTCGTCTACGAGGTGACGGCCACGGTCGCTCCGGAGGCCCTGGCCCAGTTGGTCAATACGGTCACGGTCGCGGCGTTCGCCGATACCGACCCGACTAACGACCAGGCCACCGATAAGGACACGCCGCGGTTGATCTCGGACCTGGCGATTACCAAGACGGACGGATCACTGACCTACGCGCCGGGCGTGGGCCTGATCTACACGATCGTGGTCAGCAACCTGGGTCCGTCGAATGTGGTAGGGGTTATGGTGGCGGATATCTTCGACGCCGCGTTGGGCACGCCCACCTGGACGGCCAGCGGCACGTTGGGCACGGTCTTCGTCGGCGCCGGTGCGGGGAACCTGGCGCAGATGGTTAGCGTTCCCGTCAACGGCTCGATCACCTACACGGTCACGGTGGCCCAAGTGAACTCGGCCAAGACGGGCGATCTGGTAGACACGGCCACTGTCACCGTCCCGGTCGGCGTGACCGACCCCACGCCGGGCAACAACACGGCCACCGACACGGATACGATGGCAGGACGTATCCGTATCGTCTTAGGTTCCGATAAGAGCCCCGCCACGCCTGAGTACGTCCGGGTTATCAACCAGGACACGGGCGCCGTACTCTCGGAGTTTGTACCCTACGAAAATGGCTTCCAGGGCGGAATCCGTGTGGCCACGGGGGACCTCAACGGTGACGGGATCGACGAAATCGTGACCGCGCCGGGGCGCAGTCGCGCATCTGAGTTGCGTGTCTTCACGCAACAAGGTGTCGAACTGCCTACGTTCCGAACCATGGCTTACGAGACTACCTATCTAGGCGGTGCTCAGGTGGCCGTGGGCGACGTCAACGGCGACGGGAAGAACGATCTGGTCACGGTTCCTACTCAAGGAGTGGCCCAGGTGCGAGTATTCCTCAACCAATCACCCAACCCGGATCCGATCCAGGATACCCCGTACAGGGATTTCCTGGCATTCTCGTCCGCGGTGATCTCAGGCGGAGTGATCGGCGTCGCCGACATGGGTCATGGGGCGTCAGGGACATTCACGAACGTCCTGGATGGGAAGGCGGAAATCGTCGTCGGGACCGGGGCGGGAACCCTTGCGACCATCAGCGTGTTTGACGTCAGCGGTCCGGGACCTTACACACCGGTGCAGACGTTCCAACCATTCACCGCGATCAGTAGTGCCTTCAACGGCGGAGTCTCGTTGGACGTAGCGCGGGTTGATAGCAATCTCGTGCCGGATATCGTTGTGGGTGCGGGCAGTCTGGGAGCGTCTCGAGTCGAGGTCTGGACATGGGACACCAACACCGCAACCATCTCTCTGCTGGGAGGCTTCGCCGCCTTTACGGAGTCGGATGTCGCCAGCCGAAACGCACCGGTGCGAGCCGCAGCCCAGGACCTGACGGCCGGGGGCGTGGTGGACACGATTGTGGCTGTCCAGGGACCGGGTGGCATGACGGGAGAGATTCATTCGTTCCATCTCATCAGTCTCGTGCCATTCACGGTCGTACTCGCACCCAATCCACCGCGGAGTGGTTTACCAGGCCCCTATTTCGTGACCACCATTGCGACTCCGCCGGTGGTTCCGCTTCTGCATGTGTACCAGAATCCGACGCTCCACGAGGACGTTAACCAAGACGGGAAGGTGTCGGCGATTGATGCCTTGCTCGTGATCAACTTCGCCAATCTCGGTCAGCCCCTGCCACTCGACCCAGTTCCGCCTGCGCAGCCTCATTACGACTGGGATGTCGATGGCAACGATGCGGTCACCGCCAGCGATGTCCTGCAGGTCATCAACCAGCTCGATTCGCAAAGCCATCCGGCTGGCGAAGGCGAGTACGTGGCCGCGGCTACGCCTGCCGCTCCGCCGGCGATCGCTGCTGCCACTCCCGCAGTCGAGGCGCCGGTCTGGCTGCCCAGGCTGCCGAAGGTCTCCTGGCAGGTCCCGTTCCCGCACAGTCCGTCCGCGATGATCGGCCCGTGGCCGCCAGCTGCGACGGCCTATGCAGGTCGACTGGCGAATCCGCCGGCGCAACGGACCAAGGCGGTGCCACCGCCATCGGCCACGGCGAGATCAGCCGCGCTGTTCGAGCTCCTCGGATCGCGTTTTGGCCGTTTGGCCGAATCCGACTTGGATGATGTGCTGACCGACATTGCTGGGGACGTGCAGGCCGCACAGCACGGACGAACGGCGGAAGATGGGGGCCTCGGCGGATTGTTCCTGTAGGGCCAAGGTCGCACAATATCTTGGTATCTTGGTGGGCCTTTGCAAAACCGCTTCAGCTTGGTTTCCACTGCCATGATCGGCAATTATGTCGCAACCTCACGGCATGATGATGCCGGTGTTCGCTGGCAGCACGATCCTCTTGGCAAGGACGCCGTGGTGCTGCTCGATTGCGTCGCGGGTGGACCGCAACCAAGTCGGTCAGGCTGGAAAGCCTGACCGACGATCGTCAGCCTGGAAAGGCTGACCTACAGTTAGCCGAACAGCATGCCGGCGTAGCCGACCACGCGGCTGGAGTCGCCGGAAACCTCGGCGCTGGTTGCGTAGCCGACCCGCTCGCACTTGGTCAGCAAACCGAGTTGCCGCAGCGTTTCCAGGACGATGACCGTCGGCCGCACGCCGCACATGCTGATGTTGTAGCGGTTGACCACGGTCTCGTAGACGTGCGCCGGATCCAGGGTCTCCACCGACTGGAGCGCAAGCTCGTCCAGCCGCCGATTCTCCGCGTCGCTGCCGTAATGGTTCATGTCCGTCGAGATCACCAATAACGGCCTGGGATTCATCCCTCGGATGACATCCGCCAACCCGGCGGCGAACTGGCGGCAGCGGGCCAAGTCCCCCGCCCCCACGGCGATGCCGACCACGCGCGTGTCCGGTGCCAGCTTCGCCAGGAACGGCAGTTCGACTTCGATGCTATGCTCCTGTTGGTGAGCGACCGCGTCAAGTTCCAGGCCGGGGACGGCAGCGACTAGCCGCTCGGCCAGTTCGCGATCCGACTTGACCGTGCACCCCGGCAAGGACCAGACGGCATGCGGCGCCACGGCCCATTCGACGCCCAACCGCGTGTGCTTCGGCGCGAGAATGATCACGGTCTGCGGAATCTCGACGCGCCGGAAGGTGGCCGCGGCGAGCCGGCCGGAGTAGATCAGACCTGCGTGAGGCACCATGATGGCAGGCCACTTTTCTGGTTTCGTGTGGCCATTGGCCAGCATCCCGTCGACCAGCTTGGCCAGTGCGTCGGCCTCGGCCGGGTAAAACGTGCCCGCCACGGCCGGGGGCCGCACGTCAGCACTGACTTGCGGGTGCGGCACGTTGGAGATCGAGACCGCCGGTTCCGTCGAAAGCGCGGCCAGGCTGAACACCCGGGCCAGGTCCGGACTGCGAACCTGGGCTTCCTGCGCCGCCGCGTCGACCAAGCCCTGCGCCGACTGGCGCGGGTCGAACACCCACGCGGTCTTGCCCTGTTCCAGCACCAGCACCGCGCGCCGCGCGGGATCGATGCCGTCGGTATCCGGGTCGGACACCAAGCCATGCATGGCCGGATCGGAAAGTACCGTGAGATCGACTCGCAGCCGATTCCAGACGCTGCGTTCCAAACGCATTCGTGCGAGCGCCTGGGCCGAAGCTTCGCACAATTGGAATAACGTGGCCTGCAGGGGCACGCCGGGCCGCAGCGAGATTTGGGACGACCGTATCGGCGGTTGATCGTTCGCATAGTGCACGGCCAGCGCCGCGGCCTGCACGGTGCCGTCCGGACAGCCGGGCAGGTAGTAATTCGGGGTCGCGCCTTGGACCAGGGCCAGGACGTTCACGCGGCACTGCTCGGCCAACTGCCGCAACTCCTCCGTGGAAAACAGGGCAGGCTTCTCACGTCCTTCCTCGCCCAACACGGCGGGGTTGAAATCGGCGGGAATCATGTGGCCTGCAAACTTGAGCAACTCGGCGTCGTCCGCCATCCAGGCCGTGGTCGGCAGACCCGTTGTCGGTGGCGACGCTGGGCAGCAGCAGTCCGGAGGAGTTACCGCGGCGAATCTGCAGACCGTCCCGGCCTACCTGCACCTCCGCGATCCGCGCCGCACCCCGCGCCGTGATGGGCTGGAAGGCGTACAACAACGTCACATCCAAATGGAAATGGGGCAACTCGCTGGGCGAGATCGTGGGGAACCGCGAATCCTCGGTAGCCGTCCGCAAGGCTGCCTGCTGGACCGCCTGTGCCAACGGCATCGGCAGGCCAAGCGTGCCCACGCAAGCCCGCAACTGCTGTTGCCGCCGCAGCGTGACGAAAGCCCCCATCACGGTCTCCTGCGCGGCACCCGCCAGCGACGGGTCGCTCAGTCGTGGCGGCCGGCCCAACACGCCGGCCTTCACGACTTCGCAGGCGGCGCGATGGATGGCTGCTTCCTGTTCCTTGGTGAGTTGCGGAGCGAGGGGGACCGCGATTGCCGTGGCCTGACTGCCAGCTTGTTCTGTTTTGACCATAGTCTTCCTTTTGCCTTCTGTCTCCTGAATTGTCGCAGCCGCCGCCGAAGCAGGTCCCGGCTGCCGGACGGGACTTTGCACCGTATCTAAGTCGGGTCTCGGCGGATCGCCGGATCCTGCGTTTTGCGCCGAGGACGGCCGAGCAAACTGGGCGATCCGCACCGGCAGGCGTTTTCGCCCCCAAGAGCCGGGGGCCTCGGCGAAACGCCCCGCGATTTGACCGCCGCAATGTGCGCAGCGATCGCGCCGCAATTGATAGACGCCCAGATCATACCAGTTCCGCTCGATCACCATGCGCCCGCAGTGCGGGCAGTAGGTGCTCTGGTGCCGCACGTCGTCGACATTGCCCGTGTAGGCGTACTTGACGCCCTGCTTCAGCGCCAGTTCTCGCGCGGCCAACAAGGTCTCAATCGGCGTCGGCGGCCGGTCCCGCAGGCGGAAGTCCGGGTGGAAGGCGGTAAAGTGGATCGGGACTTCATCGCCCACCTCGGCCAGCACCCAATCGCACATCCGCCGCCATTCGTCGGCCGAGTCGTTCTCCTGCGGAATGATCAGATTGGTGATCTCGAACCACACGTCGGTCTCGTGTTTCAGCCACGCCAGCGTATCCAGGACCGGCTGCAGATGCGAGTATGTGAGCTTGAAGTAGAACTCCTCCGAGAACGCTTTCAGGTCCACGTTGGCCGCGTCCATGTACTCGTAGAACGGCCCGCGCGAGTCCGGCGTCATGTAGCCCGCCGTCACGGCCACCGACTTGACTCCCACCGCGCGGCAGGCTTTGGCCACGTCGATGGCATACTCGGCCCAGATCACCGGGTCGTTGTACGTATAGGCCACGCTCAGGCATCCGTGCTGACGCGCCGCTTCGGCGATCATTTCCGGAGTCGCAAATTCGCTCAGGCGTTCGACCTCCCGCGACTTGGAGATATCCCAGTTCTGGCAGAACTTGCAGCCCAGGTTGCAGCCCGCGGTGCCGAACGACAGGACACTGCTGCCGGGATAGAAGTGGTTCAGCGGTTTTTTTTCAATCGGGTCGATGCAGAAGCCCGTGCTGCGCCCGTAGGTGGTCAGCAGGATCTGGCCGTCGCGATTCTCGCGGACAAAGCAGAACCCCCGATCGCCGGACTTGAGATGACAGGCACGGGGGCAGAGATCGCAGACGACGCGTCCGGTTTCGTCGACGCTATGCCACCACCCGCCGACTTTCGCACCGTCGGCTCGCAGTTCCGTGTCCGGAGGTAAGATGACGACGCGCGCCATTCCGTAGCCTCGTGCTGTTCAAGTCGAGTCCGACTCTTCACGTGGACCGGTCTCTCCGAGACCGGGTTTCGCGTCTCGGAGAGACGCGGCCACGTGGACGCGACGCCGCTCCGCGATGGATAGTTTGTCTGTGTTCGCTTGTCTTACGCTTGGCCTTCCGGTGGCGCCGGCGGCGTTGCTGGTGGGTTCAGCTGCTGTTGCTGCACCCGTTGCTGGAACTGTCGGAACGTGCTCTGCAGTGATTCCAACAGCCTGGGCACCTGGGGCGCAGCCAAATAGACCCGCGCCGACACCGCCGAAGTCGGAAACAGGTTCGTCAGGAAGTCAAACTTGAATTCCGCCGGCGTGTGACCGATCATCACGCCATTGGCGTAGCACCCGCTGAGGCATTCGTCGGGCAGTTTCAGCTCGTCGTAGATCTCCTGCGCCGTCGGTTGCTTCGCCGGTTGGGGCCCCCGCGGCATCTGCGGCGGCTCGCCGAACCGCTGGCGGTACATCTCCAGGTTCTTGCGCAGCGCATCAATGAATTGCGGCATCGCTGCGTGCGGCACGATCACCCGCGAGACCACGGCGGCTGGCGTGCCGAGGTTCTGAATGAAATCGATGATGAACTCGGTGCCGCCGGTCATCACGATCGCCCCGGTGCTGAACGATCCGCGGCTGACCTTCTCCGGCACGCGGGCACTCAGATGCTGGATGCGGACCTGTTCGCTGTGTTGCCCTGATTCGTCGTTCGGATTGACTGGTTGACTTGTTTCGCTCATGGCTCTGTCTATCTTCTTTCCTGATCAGCCTGTTGTGCACGAACACGCCTGATGTCAGTTTAGCAGTTTTCGCGACTATCGACAGCCGAGCGGGCACCTGATTTCGGAAAAACAGCCCGGCGCACCCTACCTAGTTGAGTCCTCGGTTGCCAAGGACAGGGGAGGGCGAGGCTGGGGTGATGCAAAGTTGGGGTTGGCATATTGTGAGCGGCAAGGCGCTAGCCGCCGGTGGCGTTCGGAACCGGCGGCGAGCGCCTTGCCGCTCACGCATCGCGCCCCAACTCGGGGCGAAAACCTGGGATCACGATCAGGGCGTTGTCCCGCGTTGTCAGGTGCGTCCCTGCGGGGCAAGAAGCGAAACAGGCTCTCGCCCTTGCCATCGTGCTACGAACAAGCCTGCCTCGCCCCCTGGCGAATCGGACTGAGGTGCCGTAGAACACGCAATCCTCGGGAGTCTGGCGAAGTTTAGAAAGGATCGAGCCCCGATGACGCCGCACGAACTGTACGAAACCGGAAACTTGCAGGCCGCCATCGAAGCGGCCCTGATAGCCGTCAACGAGCCTCCGTGCGACGCGGCCTGCGGCGAGCTACTTTGGGTGCTGCTGTGTTTCGCTGGCCAATGGGAGCGGGCGGACGAATACTTGGAATCCGTTGGACGCCAGGATCCTCAAGCGGCGGAGGAAATCGATCGCTACCGGCAACTGCTGCGTGCCGAAGCCGCCCGGCAGCAGGTGTTCGAACAGGGGCGGACGCCGGAATTCGTGGGCGAGCCGACCCCCGCGCTGCGTTTGCACCAAGACGCTCTGAGCTGCCTGCGCGGAGGTCAAGCCACGGAAGCGGCCAGGCTGCTGGCTCAGGCAGCCGTCCAGCGGCCCCTCGTCACCGGATACTGCGAGGGCCTGGAGTTCGTCGGATTTCGAGATATGGACGATCTGACGGCAGGCTTTTTCGAGATCTTC
>JAPLNJ010000626.1 GCA_026692885.1 Planctomycetota bacterium
CGGCGAAGGGGCCGGGGTGTGGTTGCGGTAGGCGGCCTCTGGTTTTCAAACCTCTTGTCCACTGGGGCAAGCCCAGTGGGGAAGTTACGCTTGACCTCGTGCCACCCGGCCCCGTGCCGGTGGAAGGCGGTTTGACAACCATGCAACCACTCTATACCCCCGACAATACCAAGCCCGCTTACGAGCTGAACTGGGGTCTCACCGTCTTCTGGCGGACGACGCCTCTTCCCGACAGTCTGTGGTTGGCGGCCCTGCAGCCAGCCACCGAACCGGATGGCGTGCGAATCATCAAGCACGAGTTGACCACAGGCGACGCCAGCCAGTTCTTCGTCAGTACCAAGCCGCATGTCGCACCGCAAGAATTGATCCGGTCGGTCAAAGGCCGCCTGCAACATGAGATCGGCTCACGTGTCCCCAAGGCGTTTCAACGCAACTACTGCCTGCGCGGCATCGGCGCTGCCACGCGTAGCGTCGTCGAGCGGTACGTGGCCGACCAATTAGGCCATCATCAGATGGCCGACCCGAAAGTCCAACAACGGTTGACGCGGTTTCAAAAATCGTATCCAGAGGTCGATCTTGGCAGGCCGTCGTTCAGTTCGCACGGAGAATACTGGTACAATTTGCACGTCGTGTTTGTGAGCGACGAGCGTTGGATGGAAATTCGCGAGGAAGTCCTTGAAAATCGGCTGACGACGATCGAAGCCGCGGCTGCGAAGCACGGTCATCGGTTGTCACGTGCGGCTCTTCTGCCGGATCACGTTCATTTGACGTTGGGCTGCGAGATTGGTGAGTCACCGGAGCAGGTCGTCCTGGGCTACATGAACAACTGTGCGTATGCGTGCGGGATGACGCCGGTCTTCCAGTTCAGCTACTATACGGGAACGATTGGAGAGTACGATCGAGGTGCGGTGTAGTTGTCAAACCTGGCTTCCACCGGCACGGGGCCGGGGGGGAGCGGGAAAGAGGCGGAAGAGAGGGCGTGGCGGTGGTGGTCAAACCTGGCTTCCACCGGCACGGGGCCGGGGGGGAGCGGGAAAGAAGCGGAAGAGAGGGCGTGGCGGTGGTTGTCAAACCTGGCTTCCACCGGCACGGGGCCGGCGGGGAGCGGGAAGGGGATGGGCGGGTAGGGGTGTGGCGGCCAAGCCAACAGCGATCAAGAGATGCCGAAGTTTACCAACTTGAACGAGAACCAGTTTTGTCCGCGAGATGTTAATGCCTGACACACACCAGAAAACACTCTGGCCCGCCGAAGCGAACGACCGGATTCGCCTGGCGCTTCAGAAGCTGTTCAGCAAACACCGCATCGTATTCTGGTACGACGCCGAACGGGAACTGCGCAAAGAGTTTGAATCGCTCGAAGTCCCCGGCGTGGAGAAGGTTGAGATCGCCAACAACGAATTCTGCCTGAAGTACCGGATGCTGCGCGAGCAACCGGAGGCGAAGTTTCTGCTGTATACCGAGGGGCCGCAGCCGCCGGACGCAGAGAACTGGCTGCTGGACGTTCAATTGGCCCACGATGTGTTCCGCACCGATCAGACAGCGCTTTGGCTGGCCGAACTGGAACTGGGCTACGAGTTTGCCGACGTGGTGCAGGAACACGCCGAATTCTATAACTCGCGAAAACGCCGCGAAGCCCTTAAACGATTGACATCGCCGGACGACACGCCCGGCCGCGTGCGGCTGAAAATGCTGGCCGCGTGCGCCGACGCGGACGCCCGCTTGGATTCCATCCTGGAGTACCTGCTGGACGAACACGCGGAGCAAAAGCAGGAACAGATCGGTCTAATCGAACGTTCCCAGCTGACGGCGTTTCTCTGGGACCAAGTCGAAAAGACCTACGGCTATCACTCGGACAATCCGGGCTTGTACGACTTTGCGATCGAGCTATTCAAGTCGTGTTACGCCATGGGCACCGAGGGATCGGTTCGCTTGAACACCGAGGCACTGGTGTTCTTGAAACGCTGGAAGGACAGCCGCCAACACGAACAGGCGTTCGAGAAGTTGT
Organism: Planctomycetota bacterium; assembly: GCA_026692885.1. Next base: position 2,006 of record JAPLNJ010000626.1, read on the forward strand.
CGGCCGATTGTGCGCAGGTACTGTCGATCGAAAGCGACCTGGACCAACGTGACTATCGGGATCTCGTCGAGTTGGACTACTTCGAGCTGATCGACCGCAAGGTGTTAAGCGATCTTGTCGGCCATGTGCTTGCCCGGACCATCACGGCCGGCCAGTGTACTCAGATGATCCGCCAGCGGCGTTCGAGCCACTGGTTTGACCGTTTTCGGGACATGTACGAGGCGGTGGAACATGCGGCTTTGTTCCTGCAGGCACTGGACGGCGCCCATCTGGAAATCGAATCGCTGGCCCAGGGCATCGGCGCGTACGTGGGATCCCTGTTTCGCGTCGACCAGCTTTATCGCAAATTCATTTTTCATTTCCGCCGTTCGCGTCAAGTGACGCTGCTCGAACCGCTGGCCAACGAGATCCGCAATCGCTACACCAATTCGTTCCTGCGCCCGTTGGGCGACCACTGGCAGGAGAAAGTGGACTCGTTGGACGCTTGGCGAATCCCCGAGTTGACCTCGCAGGATAGGTTCTTTGAAGGTTGGGTCAGCCGCGTCCTGGAAAAGAAGAAGAAGGTGTTCGTGATCGTTTCCGACGCCTTGCGTTACGAAGTGGCCGAGGAACTGGCCAGCGTCATTCGGCAGGAAGACCGCTACGACGCCGAGCTGAAGCATACCATCGCCCGGCTGCCCAGTTATACCCAGTTGGGCATGGCGGCGCTCTTGCCGCATCGGACCCTGAAGATCAACGACAACAAATCGGCGACGGTAGACGTGGACGGCGTGGATTCGTCGGGGATCCTCTCGCGCGGCGGCATCTTGAACGCCGCCGTCAGCGGACGGGGGCTGGCCATCAAGGCGGAAGAAATCTTGAGCAGGACCAGGGACGAGTGTCGCGATCTGACTCGCGACCATGATGTGATCTACGTCTACCAAAACCGGATCGACAAAGTCGGCCATTCCCGCGAAACCGAACGGGATGCATTCGCCGCTGTCGAGGAAGCGATGGACGAGTTGGTCAAGGTGGTCAAGAAGCTGGCTGCGGCCAATGCCAGTAACATGCTGATCACCGCGGACCACGGGTTCCTGTACCAGGATGAAGTCGAGGAGAGTGATTTTTCGCTGGCCGAACCCGCGGGTGAAGAAATCGTCTTCAGCGACCGTCGTTTTGTGTTGGGACGAAAGCTGGAGGAAGTGGACGGGGTGAAGAAGTTCACGGCGGAGCAGCTGGGACTCGCGGGAGACTTGGAGCTCGTGATTCCCAAGTCGATCAATAGGTTCCGCAAGTCGGGCGCGGCGATTCGATTTGTGCATGGGGGCTGCACGCTCCAGGAAATCGTGGTGCCGGTGATCGAAGTGAACAAGCGGCGAATCAGTGACGTGTCGCACGTTGAGGTCGACTTGCTGCCTGGATCGTCCTCGGTCATCTCGTCCGGCCAACTGGCGGTGGCCTTCTACCAAACAGGCCCTGTCACGGACAAAGTTCAGGCCAGAAGACTGCGGCTGGGATTATATGCCTCGACCGGCGAAGTGATCTCGGACGTCCACGAATTGAGTTTCGACCTGACGTCGGAGAATCCGCGGGAGCGGGAGCTGAAGGTGCGACTGGTGCTGTCCAAGCAGGCTGACGCCTACAATAAACAACAGGTGACGCTGCGACTGGACGAACAGATCGCAGGGACATCCCATTACAAGGAATATAAGTCCGTGGCCTATACCTTGCGACGATCGTTCACGAGCGATTTTGATTTTGAATAGCGGAGTAGCGAGATTTGGCTTTGAAGTTACGCATTTTCATGGCCCCCGCCGGCCCCGTGCCGGTGGAAGCCAGGTTTG
>JAPLNJ010000627.1 GCA_026692885.1 Planctomycetota bacterium
CTCAGGGCCCGCGTTGCACGGCCCCGTAAACCACCGGTTAGCCCTTCGAAACCAAGCCGTCACGACGGACCAGTCCTCGGTGTTGCCGGATCCACAATTCGGCGGCCCTGCGTCTGTCGGGGTAGCCCCAATGATGGCACCTAGGTTCAATGGTGACGGTGTGGTGCCCGGAAGCATGGCTGCTCCGGAAGCATCGGCAGGAAATAGTTTCGCAGAACCCGTGAGCGGCGAGTCCTTGGGAGAAGCGGGTGGCAGCCAACCACCGTGCCATGGTTCAGGACTCGGACACTGTCTCGGCTGGTTTTGGCCTGGAACACATTGCGATCCGGTGACCCATACGCGGTATCGAGCGTTGTGGAATCTGAACCCCGGCGACATGGTTCCGTGGGCACCCTATTTCCCCGAGTACCACGGCGACTACTACTTCCGCCCCTATCACTGGACGCAGGTCTTTGAACAGCAGAGAATTGCCAGTCGCTGGGGGGCCGATCCGAGAATGCCCTACACAAGCCATGTTTTCCAAGCCGTGTATGCGGAACTGGGTATACCAGAAGCACCTGGTTTGGAGCAAATTTCGCCGCCAAACGGTGCAAAGAAAAAGCCTTCCGACTATTTCGAATCGGTCAATTGCGGCTACTCGAGGTAGGCCAGTGCGCTAACGCCACCGGCCAAAGAACTGGGCATCCAGTCCGCTGATTAGGCTTTGACGAGTTGACGTGGGCTGCGAGTGTCACGCCGTTCCACCTGCTGATAGATAATCTCCCACTGCTCGTCGGTCATGGCCATTGCCAGCTTGAACGCACCGACGGCACCGGCGAACATGCAGTCGTAAACCTTGCTCGCAACCGGATTCGTCGCTCCACTGAGTGCGGATTCGACCGCTCGATCCAGCCCCCGCAACTGGCTACCGCCTCCACTGAGCAGAATGTTCCTCATAATCGGCGCACGGAACTCCGGATCGACACGGGCGATCACCTTTTTCATGCCCTCGACTAGTGGTTCGAGGATCAACTGACAGGCGGCCTTGAGCGGTTCGCTCACGTCATACTCAATCCGTGAACTACCGGAGGGCAACCACACGATGGTTTTCTCGTGATTGCCGTGAACGAAGCCAAACCGCTCCTTGATATCACGGGCCATGTTGATGGACAATTGGGCATCGGGATACAGTTCTCGCAGACGAAGCAAGAAGTCCTCATCAATGGCATCCCCAGCGATGGGTATAGTGATTTGGTCTTCCTCCAAGGGGAAAGTACCGCACATGGCGCAGATGTCGATGGTGCCTGCTCCGATGTCGACCACCAAGGTGTTCTGCAGTCGATCCACGCCATAGGCTACCGCGAACGGCTCGGGTACGACGATGGCAGAGTCGAAGACAGATTCAGCGGCTTGAAGCAGCATTTGCTGATTGACGAGACTGGCCCGAGACGGTACGCCGATGACGCCCCGGATGCGGGCGCCCGAAGGCGGCTGAACGAGCGATACGGCGCGGTCGACGAGCAACTGGGCAGCCTTCTTATGTTCCTCAATCCGTTCCGGAGAGGTCCCTGAATCCTGCGGATTGCTGTACTTCAGCAGGCCTTTCTCAAAGGGACGAACGACGTGAAGTGCCAAACGATTCTCGAACACCTCTTGTCCGAACAGCACGTCCTTTCCGAGCATCGATCTGGCAACCCGGTCCTTGGGGTGTCCCACGACGCTGGGCAGCATTTCGCGTCGTCCGTTGGAGGCCACGACCGCCGTCTTTGAGGTGCCCAGATCCACGCCGATCACGAAGACTTCCTTGTCCATTGCGATGCGCCTTTTTCTGCCAGAGTCAAGAACTTGTAAAGGGTATCACAGTAGCGCCGTAAGGCCGATTGCAGGCCGCGAAAGTCAGCAGGCCAGCAAGCCGCCGCGTAGCCGTGGCATCCGCGCAAAATTAACTTGCACAATGTTTTCAGGCCGATGCCGGGAAAAGTGGTGCCAAGTCGGCTCCATGTATAAAACTTATTTGTGCGCGGATGCGTAGATTGTGTGCGACAACGGCGGCCAGCAATTCCTGCTCAAGCTCAAGATTCGCTGACTCGACCGGCGACAGCCTCTTGTCACGAGCCGACGGCGCAACGCACCGACGGCTCAGATGCTGCCAGAGCCCCGCGAGGTCTACCCCGATTCGACGGCGTAGTCGGCCGCCGAATTCCAGCACGATCAACACCGTCGTAACGCACCGGCGGCTCAGACGCTGCCAGAGCCCCGCGAAGTCTATCCCGATTCGACTGCTTAGTCGGCCGCCGAATTCCAGAACGATCAACACCGCTAACAGCAGACCAACCAACACGCCGATGGCTTTGGCGTCCAATTGCGGTAACGCAACCACTGTCGCCTGCTGCGTTCGCGACATCGCGCGCTGCCAGGGTGCCGGAGAGCCTGATGCCCGAGGCGCGGACTTCTCTCCTGGTCCGCCTGCTTCCAGGGAACGAACCACGAGAGGAGAAATAACACGGCCAGCCGGACGTGTCAAGCCCGATATCGACGGGTTGGGCGGCGTCGCTCTGGTCGTTGGAATCATCGCGGGTGCGCTCACCAGAGCGACAGAGTTGCTGGCTTCGATCAGCTGCGGGCTTCCCTGTTCAGCAGAAATTGGACGTTCCGTAGCAGTCGTCTTCCCCAACGATTCGCCGGGCGACGTCGATGGTTCCTCAGTCGTCTCCCGTTCTCGCGCCGGAGATGCCGGTGGGGACTGTGCGTCCAACTCAAACTGGGTCTCCGCAGTGGGAATCGCAGTCTCACCCAGGATGGCGTCGGCTTGACGAGCAAGTTCAATGGACTGCATCAGCAAGATGCGTGCCTGCCCCAGTTGATCAGCATGAACCGCCGGGCGAGGTCTCTCGGGTGGCTCCAGAGGCTGGATGAACGACTGGCATGGGGAGAACGCCGCGGACGTGTCGGTCTGCCGCTCCGCCCATCCTGCGTCTACCGTCTCGACCGGATCTGTCCATTGGGGTTTGACTCGATCTTCAGGATTTCGCTCTGTTTCCAAGGCACGGCCAAGACGATCAATCGGCTCCACATTGGAGTTCGTGGATCTTGGCGGAGACATGCGATTGAGACGCGGTCGCTGGACTCTTTCGTTCCCGAGCCAGATTTCAACCTGCGCGCCGTCAGCGGAATGGTCTCCGCCTAAGGAAGCAGGCATGCCACCGCAGATGTAGCAAACGGTGCAAACAAACGCTGCGATGCGAACGCTGTACTGAAAATGCATGGTTCTACTCCTTGGATCGAAAGCACGTCGATTTTATCGGTTGTTCCGATTGTATGACTTGAGTGAAATGGGCCCCGCTCTGGGCCGAGAAAAATCGCGGAGAGAAGCTGAGCGGAGTTTAACCCGCTCTTGTGTCGCCACATGTCCGCCTAATTTTGCGAGGGCCAGCCACGCTCTGAAAACGGCCAAGAGCCTTGATCGCAATTAAACGCCATTACGGCCGAGTGATCGATTGGGTACGCCCTGGTCGAACAGCGGCCTTAGACGGAATTTTGCGCAAGACGCTAGCAGCGGAATGCTAGCAGTGTCGTGATTGCCCCCGAGAAGCTCCCGACGTAAGTCGGTGGGAGTGTTCCCGCCCGGTGCCTAACCCGGAACCCTATATCCGACCGGCCCGACTCGCCGGCTGCCCGCCGCCTCCACAGATTGTCCCACTTTTAAGCTGCCATTTCTTCCAGACTTACGTCACTTTGCGGCTGGTTGATTGGGGTCGGCCGTGCCTTCGCGATGGTCAATCCGTTATGTACCAGCACCAGCAGGCCAAGTTGCGTGCGGGCGCG
>JAPLNJ010000628.1 GCA_026692885.1 Planctomycetota bacterium
TGCCGGCTCCGCCTGCCTGCTTGCGAGGCGGAGCCTCGTAACCCGAGCAAACTCGCACGCCTCCGGAGCCTGCTGAAATACTAGCGGAAAGCAACGTGGGGTAAGCTTCCAGCTTGCCAATCTTCCGTATTCTCCGTTTCCTCGTCTTCCTCGGCTACGCATTTGGCAAGCTGGAAGCTTACCCCACGACTAATTCAGCAGCCTCCTCTGGCTGGCGATCAAACGGGTCAAGGTCAACCGCGAGCGTTTCATCAGTCGGCCGCTGTCCCCTGTTCGCTGATCTGCCGCAAACTGTCCGCGGCGGTTCTGGCCACGTACCACTGTTCATCCTGGACCAACGCTTTCAACCCCGGGATGGCCGTCTTGGCCTCCGTCCCCATCTGCCCCAAGGCCAGGGCGGCGTGGTAGCGAACTTCCCACTTGCGATCCCGCAACAACTCCGTCAAGGCGGGGACGGCTGTTTTCGCCTCGATGCCGATTCTACCCAAGGTCATGGCGGACAAGCAACGGACATCCGCCTCCTTGTCGTGCAGTAATTCCATCAGGACGGGGACCGCCGAAGGACCGATCTGGCCCAACGCGGCCGAGGCGTACCGGCGGACGGTCCAGTCGGGGTCGCGAAACAATTCCGCAATCGCGGGGATAGCCGTCTTCGCCTCGGTACACATCTTCCCCAACGCTTCGGCGGCGGAGCCGCGAACCTGCCACTGGGTGTCCCGCAGCGATTCCGTGAGTACCGGGATGGCGGCTGGACCGATCCTTCCCAGGGCCTCGGCGACAGTCCGTCGAACACTCGGATCTTCATCCCGAAGTCCCGGCACCAAGGCCGGGATGATCCGTTTCGCATCGGCCCCCATTCCTCCCAGGGCCTCGGCGGCCGCCGCTCGAACATACGGACTCCCGTCCTGGAACAGATCGGCCAGGGCCGGAATGGTGGCTTGCGCCTCGGCTCCCACTCTCCCCAGCGCGATGGCGGCGCATCGACAAATGTACGGACTCCCGTCCCGCAGCAATTCCAGCAGGATCGGAATGGCGGTCTTGGGGACGGGCCCCATTCCACCGAGAGCCTCGACGGCGCACGCGCGAACTTGCCGATCTTGATCCTTGGTCAGTTCCATGAGAGCCGGGATCGCGGCCTGCGCCCCTGGCCCTATTTTCCCCACAGCCGAAGCAGCCGCGCGCCGGACATCCGCCTCCTTGTCGTGCAGCATGTCCGTGAGCGCCGGCACGGCGGCCGTGGCATTGACGCCTCCACACCCGTAAGCCGCGATAGCGTAGGCACGAATCCGCGGGTCCTTGTCGCTGATGTGGCCTAACATCCCAGCGGCGTGGATTCTGACCTTGGGATCGTTGTCGCAGAGCAGCTCCACAGCGGCGCCGATTTTTTCCTGAGCGTCTCGCTGCTTGTCGACGAGCAGCTTCGTGAAGGCGGGGACCGGATCGGCGGGTCCGCCAAAAAAAGTCCCCATCCCCCCTGCCCCCCTGCCACCCCGTTGAGCTTGACAGAACTGGTCTGCGACGAGCAACGGCAGAGTCGCCAGCAAAACGGTTATGGTGGATCGTATCATGACAGCCTCCGGCTTGCGGTTAAGCGGACATCCGCGTAGCGCTAGCCAGGATTATTGACGGCGAACCTGCACGTGGCGTGCATCGAGCCAGTAATTTGCCCAGTCCATGGACCATCCGGGCCATGCCGTCATTCTAGCGGACGTGGCGAGAGGGCGGTAGATTTCTCCGCCGGGCCTCACAGCATTCATGCACAACGCGTCCCAACGCCGCTCTGCGGACGCTGTCTCGATCGGCCCGGTCCGGAAGGCCACGAAGTTGGCGCGGGCGTTGAGCGGTGTCAAGGACTGAGTTGGCCTCGCTTGACCCAGAGCCGCGTACACGCTTGCGGGGGGCGACGACGAAACCGGTCGTCGGACCGCCGTCGCCGTTGGCTCCGGGTCAAACGACGAACCATCCTCGCCGCTCGCAGAATAGCTCGTTCCACCGGACAAGCGGCTTGCTGATCTAACCGGCGACGGAACGGGACGTAGGGTGGACTGTGCCCACCAGCGACCGCCACTTACGGTGGGCACAGCCCACCCACCATTGAACCAGGATTATTTATGCTCCTGTAGGCCGGACCAAGCAACCGGAAGCACTGCCGGAACTTCGGTCGCTTCCGGCGCCTGGCGTCTGCACCAAGCGGGTTCTTCCTACGAGCTTCGGTTGCGCCGTTCCGGCATAGTCTTGCGCGACCTCGCTCCGGCCTACATGACTAATCCGGGTTGAATCGACCGTTCGCAAGATCCGACGAATCATCCGGGTTAGGCCGCGTCTTCCATTTCGCTCAGCATCGCAATGGCGGACAGGGCGTTTTCCAGACCGCCGATCTCGGCGATGAACTCTTGCAGAGCGGCAGCTTGCTGCTCGTCCAGTTCGCTGCCTTCTTCCGTCAATAGCTCGCGAATCTCGTCGGCAGCCAAATCCTGGATACGGATCGTGTCGGACATGGGAAACTCCTGAAACTAGTCTGCAGTGCATTCGTCCCAAGTGTGATCGGATGACGTGCTCGGCCCTTTTCAGAAGATTTGGGCCAGTTCGAGCCACTAGCGACTGCTAGCCCCACGGTCTGTAACGATTAGCGGTGAGAATTCCGCTGGCGTACCCCAGACCACCGCATTGCGGCCTGACCGTCCGGTGCGGTAGCATAAGCAAAGTTGGCCGTCGTCCCCAGAGGAGAAAAAATGGCAAAACTTCCACATCGGATCTTCGAAATCTATGAATCACGCGAGGAAGCGATTCAAGTGCTGACGCCGAAGTCAGAGCGAACCGCCACTGACGCCACCGCCCCGGAGTCATGGGAGTTTCGGCACTTGGCCGTCTCGCGGTTGGCCGGCGTGACGCACGTTGAGTTCAAGGAGGCCCAGGATTTCGGCGATGAGACCGTGCCCGAGCTCCGCGATGACTTCGCCCAACTCGCCGATCAGTTGGGCAGGGACAACAAGGTCCTGTTGGACTTCACCGGCGTTGTGTTGTTTGGCTCGGCCTTTATCAACGCCATGGCGCTCTTCAACAAGAAGTTGCGGGTCAAAGGCAGCCGGATCGCTCTGTGCTGCCTCGGCCCCGGCGTGCGCGAGTCGTTTTTCGCGGTCGGATGAGCCACCACGTAGGTCAGGCTTTCCAGCCTGACTTGAACCACGCGTCAGGCTAGAAAGCCTAAGTGGCTGGAAAAGAATAAGTCCGTAGTCTGACCGTAGGACGGATTGGCACTTCGGCCGGATGTTTCGGGGCCGACGTGCCAATCCGCCCTACCACCGATTCGCCAGGTTGTTTCTTTGCAACCGCTAACCTACCGGTACTCCACGTCGTCCAGGTAGAACGTCACGGGTTTCCCTTGGCCGGCAAGGGACCAGAGGAAGCCGCTCTTGATCCGGTAGAGTTCCCGTTCACTCAGATCGAACTGGTACTGCTTCCAATCCTTGGTCAACGTCACTTCCAACTCGCCCTTCGAGCTATCGTGGTATTTCTTTTCGATTTGAATGGTCCCGTAGCCGAACTTGACTTTCTCGCCACCTTCCTGACCGCGGGCCCAAAAGGTTAGATGTTCGGCACCGGTCACGTCGTACCCGCCGGGCTTTTCGCCCCAGTCGTTGGCCGGATGCTGCCAGACGACGCCGGCCCAATTGCCGCTGTCCTTGTAGGTCACCTTCAGGCAGGTCTTGCCCGAGTGCGGATTATCGGTGCAATCCGAGTCCATGCTGACCGCCTGGTGGTTGCCCATCCAGCCGGAGGCCACGTAGGGCGGGGCCTGCTGCTCGTCGCTGTACACCACCAGTGGCAACTTGACGACCAACGGCTTAACCGGCGTTTTCGGTCCGGCCACCTGGATCGGCAGGCTCCCGACCGCGGCACCGCCGTAAGCGTTGCGGACGTAGCAGTACAGCCGGTAGATGCCGCCGGACTTGGGCATCTGCACGGTCACTTGCGTTTCGCTGTTCTTCGCGATCGCCTCCGGGAATTCCGGCGTGGCGTCCGCGCCGGTGCCTTGAACCCCATAGTTGGCCTGTTCGCTGCATAGCACCCACTCGATCTTGAGCGTGTCGCCCTGCGCGGCCGCCGCCTCGACGCGTGCCTTGACCGTCTCGCCGCCGAGGACCTGATCCTTGCCGAGCCAGGCGAGTTTCTTCATGACCGGACAGGGATGCGCTGGCGGCTTGCCAGACCAGAGTTCTTGCATCGTGTCGACGGCTGCCAATTTGCTTTGGTCCGGCAGCAACATCCCGAACCAGGTGGCCGTCGCTTCGATCTTGTAGCCCCAGGTGAACGCATACGAGCCCAGACACACGTCCGGCGCGCCCAGGACCGACTTGGTGTATGTCGCGAGGTAGCACTTGGCCTTCTCGGTGCTGGTCAGTTCCGGCGCGGCGCCGAACGTATTCAGGGGGATCTCCCACGTGCCCGGCGGGCCGAACTCCGTGATCACGAACGGCTTGGTGCCGCCCGCCTTACGGTAGCGTTCCGCCAGCGACGGGCCGCCGCCGTAGCAGTTGATGCCGATCACGTCGATGTCCGGACAGTACTTGTGGATGTTCTTGACTTTGTCGCCGCCGATTTCCGCCACGACCGTCATCGTGGGCCGGTGGGGATCGATTTCGTGGACCATCAGGGCGAGGTCCTGAACGGCCTTCCAGAGCAACGGCGTATCGTTGTCGAGCTCCATTTCGTTGCCCAGCGCCCATATCAGCACGGCCGGATGCTCCTTGTACTTCAACACCGCCCGCCGGACATCGTCGAACTGCTTCTTCACGGCAGCCGCGTCGTTGTAGTTGAAGCCTTGGTCCTGGTGTCCGAGCCAATGTCCGACCGTGACCGTCAGCCCGAGCTGCTGAGCTTCCTCCAGCTCGCGCTGCGTCTCCGGGCCGATGCCCCAAGTGCGAATTGAGTTCCCACCGCACCGCGCTAAAGCCGCCTTGGACCCACCGCCGCCACCACCTTTAATGAAGCAGGGTTGGCCGTCGCGCAAGAGCGTCCACTTGCCCCCACGGTTCACCACTTGCGTGCGAACCGACTTAGTCGGCTGCGCTCCCCAAGCATTGCCCGTTCCCTGGGTCGCCATCGACAGCAGGGCTAGAATCAGGAACGCACTCCGGTAGCATCGCTGGCGGTGACTCATGCAGGATTCCTTGCGTTGTGGGGTGAAAGCGTCGGGAGCCTGATTGGGCAAAAGGCGGGTCTGCGGCTTGGAAGTTATGAGTAGCCGAATTTGTAAGAATTCGGGGTGTTTCGCGGGGCCTAGCGACCACCGCAACCTCGGGATTCTTATGAATTCGGCTACTTCGCGTCAAGAAACGCAACTTCAAAGGCCTACGGTAGGAATGTCTGCCCCAAGCATTCTCCCGCCGCCACCCCTGCACGTTAGCCGATGCTGCGGCATCGGGCAACCGGGACTGCCCGGAAAGGATCGCCTCGCCCTTGGGTCACTTTGCGGCGGCATCTTGGTATACTACGGTGCAAGGCCGCGGAGTCCTTGGGACATTTTTCCCTTTGGAGAGACAAGTATGAGCGCCACACAACGAATACAGGAATTGGGTTTGGAATTTCCGCCGGCCCCCAAACCGCTGGGCGTCTACAAGCCACTGCTGATTGTCGGCAACCTGGCCTACATCTCCGGGCACGTCCCGCTGTTGCCCGACGGCACGCTGCTCAAGGGCCGCGTGGGCCAGGACGTCGATCAGCAGGCTGGCTACCAAGCGGCGCGACAGGTCGGCTTGGCCGTGCTCGCGACGCTCCAGGCCGGACTGGGTAGCCTGGACCGGGTGCAACGGATCGTGAAGACGCTGGGCATGGTCAACTGCACGGCCGATTTCAATCAACTCCCAGCGGTGGTCAATGGCTTCAGCGAATTGATGGCTCAAGTGTTCGGTCCGGACCAAGGCGTTGGCGCCCGCAGCGTGCTGGGCGCGTCCAGCCTGCCGGGAAACATTCCGGTCGAAGTCGAGGCGATTTTCGAGATTGCAGTAGGTCAGGCTTTCCAGCCTGACGGACTGTAGGTCAGGCTTCCCAGCCTGACGAACTGTCTGGAAACGATCGAGAAATCTTCGTCAGCCGGGAAAGGCTGAATTACTCATCACGGCAAAAGGAGAGACGCATGTCGGAAGCATCCAAATCCGTCGACGAATCCGCCAAGAAACAGGAAACACCGTCATTTCTGCCGCAACCCGATCGCGTCGGGAAGGCCCCCAGCAGGATTTTTCTGGTGCCCTATCCCAAGATCGTATTCCTGTATCCGAGCTTCCTAGTAGCCGTCATCGCGGCGATCTATATGAGCGTCTTTCACTGGGGCTTGAAAGACCCGGAGGCATCTGGCCCCGTTGTCATCGCGGAGATATTCCTCTTCGTGTTGGCCATCAATCTCGTGATTCTGGCCTTCGACTTCCCCCGCACGACGTCGCTGACGCTCTTCTTTTTCGGCGCGGCGGTCCTGCTGGGATTCATCCTGCTGGTCACCCTCAGGCCAAACGTTCTGCCCGGTGTCTTGGCGTTCTTGAAGCTGCTCCATCCGGTCGCGAACGCCACCTTCTACTGCACCTTTGCGACGGTCCTGGGGCTGATCTTCCTGGCCGTCTTGATCAACGTGCGTTTCGACTACTGGGAAGTCCGGCCCAATGAGTTGCTGCACCATCACGGGGTGCTGAGCAATCTGGAACGGTTCTCGGCGCCAAACTTGCGAATCGAAAAGGAGATCAACGACGTCTTCGAATACTTCCTGCTGCGCTCCGGGCGGCTGCTCCTGCACGCCAGCGATGACCGGCGGTCGATCGTGTTGGACAATGTTCCGTTCATCTGGAAGAAGGAAGAAGCCATCACGCGGATGCTGGGCGCATTGCAGGTCCAGGTGCGGAACGACAACGCGGGATGAACTTCCTGCAGTGGGGTCGTTTGAATGACACGGTTGGTCCGGCCACTAACCGTGACCTGCGCGTGCCGTTCTGGCAATATTCCGGCAACAGGGGACGACGTTTGTCTTTGAAGTTGCGCATTTCGACGAGGAGTAGCCGAATTCGTGAGAATTCGGAGGCTGCGGTGGTCGTTGGCCCCCGCGAAACACCCCGAATTCTCACGAATTCGGCTACGCGCAACTTCAAAGACCTTTGTCAGTGCCCGAGCGGGTTACTGACCTTGCGACGTGGCTTTGCGGCCTTTAGGCATGCGCCAGACATAGACACACTTCCGGATTTCCTCGCGCCCGTGCAGTCCCATTTGCTGGCTACTGTTCCCCTTGCCGCGTGGTAGTACCCAGATTGCCTCCACGTCGAAGCCGGCCTGTTCGGCGAAGTCCGACAAGATCAATCCGTGTTTTTCGCGATTCTCCACGGTGCAACTAAGCATCGTTTGTCGCATGTTGCGGATGGCCTCTTCACCCACCCCCAGCATCGCAAGCTCTAAGGCGTATGTGCGGGTGTAGTCGTAGCGATTACAGTAGGGCGGGGATGTGATCAGTCCGGAAAATGTCTTTGCTTCAAGCGACGGCATGATCTCCAGGCAGGTGCCCTTGAGTAGTACGATGTCGCCAGGTGTCACGGGCTTGTCGCGAAGATCAAACAGCATTCGCGGGCCATCGCCCGCTAGGTCCTTCGCAATTTCAGTCAACTTGGACGTGATGGCCTCGTCAAAACTGTAGATTTTTCCTTTGTCGAACCCCTGCTTTCCCAAGCAGCGCCCCGACCGCTGGTCCCACCGCAGGTACTGCCCGTCCTTCCGGGTGTAACTGATCTGCTCAAGAATGCACATAGCGGAAAACCGCAGAACACGCGCCAGCGTTGCATCACCGACCCGGCTTGCGTCAGCCAAGTACCGCCCCAACATCTGCTCCGTTTCCACGGGGAATGCGCCTGCCGTAATCCGCAGGTGCGGAAATGGGATGATCTCGCCGGATTCCCTCCACGATCCGCGTTCGCGAAACTTCGCGATGGCTGTTGACAATCGCATCTGATCTGTTGAAGCAGCCAGTTTTCGAACTTCGATGATGTCCGAACTGCTGTCCAGTAGTTCGATGCCGACCGCGTCAAGTCCAGCCTCGCTGGCGGTAAACAGTGCAGTGCCGCTGCCGGCAAACGGGTCCAGAATCTTGCCCGAGGTTATGCCACTTTCTCGCCAAATATACCTAACGAGCTCAGCAGAAAACCCCTCTTTATACTTGCACCAGCGATGGCGGACTTCCGACTTGTTGGCCTGAAAACTGACGAGTGTCCGGTCCAAGTCCTGGTTTACCGCCATGCGGTCAGCAAATCGTTTGTGCAGTCGGTTATCTGCTTCGCGGATCGCCGTAAGGGCGATGACATGTTCGGCAGGAAGCGTTGCGGTGGCGTCGGACATCCTTGATTCTCCGGTCGTGTTGCTTGGTGGTGATTGTATTGCGATCAGACGTTAACGCCATGCCACTCACCCGCACTGAATCACTTCGCGGTACAGGTCCTCGAGTTTGCATCGCGCGGCTGCGTCCGTTATACTCCGGGCCTCTGCGTTACTCCGCTTCAGACCGCCTTGAGGAACGAAACCATGCCGCGTAAGTCGCACTGCAATCGTCGTGATTTTCTGAAAGTGTCGGGGTTCGGTGTTGCCGCGCTTTCCGGAGGCGTGTGGAGCCAACTCGCCGCACGTGACTCCAAATCCCTGCAGGAGAAGCTCAACATCGCCTGCATCGGCACGGCCAATCGGGCCGCCGCTGACGTGGATGGTGTTAAAGGCGAGAACATCGTGGCCCTGTGCGACATCGACAAGAACTACCTGGACCGCGCCGCCGCCCAGTTCCCCAAGGCTCGGACCTACACCGACTATCGCGAGCTACTCGCCAAGGAGGCCGGCAAGATCGAGGCGGTCGTCGTCGGCACGGCGGACCATCATCACGCTCCGGCATCGATTCGGGCAATCCGCGCCGGGTTGCACGTCTATTGCGAAAAGCCGCTCACGCACACGGTCCAGGAAGCCCGTCTGTTAGCGGAGGCCGCCAAACAGCACGGCGTCGCCACGCAACTGGGCACGCAAATTCACGCCGAAAACAACTACCGGCGCGTCGTGGAGATCATTCAAGCAGGCGCAATCGGCAAGGTGACCGAGGCCCATGTGTGGGTCGGCAAAGGTTGGGGCGGCGGGGAACGTCCGACAGGCAGTCAGGAGCCGCCGGCCACGCTGAGTTGGGACCTGTGGTTGGGCCCGGCGCCGGTGCGGCCCTTCTGGCCTGGGATCTACCACCCGGCCAATTGGCGCCGTTGGTGGGATTTCGGACAGGGGACGTTGGGCGATATGGCCTGCCATTACATGGACCTGCCGTTCTGGGCCCTCAAGTTGCGGCACCCGACCTGCTGCGAGGCGGAAGGCCCGCCGGTCCATCCGGAGACGTGTCCGCTGGGGCTGATCGTGCGTTATGAGTTCCCCGAACGCGAAGGCCTGCCACCGGTGCGGCTGACGTGGTACGACGGCAATCTTATTCCCAAAGAGGTAGCCGGCGAAAAAGTGCCGGGCAGCGGCGTGATGTTCATCGGCAGCGAAGGAAAGATGTATGCCGACTACAGCCGGTATCGGCTGTTTCCGACGGAGAAGTTTGCCAACTACCAACCGCCGCAGGCCACCATCCCGCCTTCGATCGGCCATCATGCCGAATGGATCAAAGCCTGCAAGGATGGCTCGCCGACGACCTGCAATTTCGATTACTCGGGGGCCCTGACCGAGTCGGTGTTGTTAGGCAATGTGGCCTACCGCGCCGGACAGAAACTGGAATGGGACGCCAAGCAACTGGTTGCCACCAACTGTCCCGCTGCCGCCAAGTACATCCGCAAGGAGTATCGCGCCGGTTGGGAAGTCGCGTAGGGGCACTGACCGCAATAACTTCCTAACAAATCGGTTGGCCCCACACGTATCATTCGTCAAAGTCGAGCAGTCGTGCTGCGCTGGCTTGTTTCGCCCCCTCAGGGCTGGCGTTCTTTTTGCTCCTATAACCCAGGGCGGCGCTACGCGGCTAACGCCGCTCCGCTCTGCCCTGGGCTACTATGTGGCTGCCCCTACGGGGCGAAGACTCGTAGACAATGATGTGGGCGTTGCCCTGAGCTGTCATGTTGCGAGCCTTCGGGGCGAGATCCGAAATCACAGCCTTTACTGCCCGGCGATGTACTTCAGTTGAATCTCGGTGCCGGGCAGTTTCTGCTGGAGCCGCGTGACACCTTCGGCGGTTACCGCGGTGCGGGTCAGCACCAGCTTGTTCAACGTGGACAGCGATTCCAATTGGTTCAGCCCGGCATCGGACACGGCGGTCGAACCGAGGTGCAGGAACGTCAACTGACTCATCCCTGTCAGGGAGGCCAAGCCCGCGTCGGTCAACTTGGTGTTATCCAGATTCAGCCACTGCAGCTTCGTCAAGCCGGCCAAGTGGGCCACGCCCGCGTCGCCGATCTGCACCCGCCAGAGATTTAGTCGCGTCAAGGTCTTCAGCTCGACCAAGTGGGCCAGCCCCGCATCCTGGAGCTGACTGCATTCACTGAGGTCTAGCTCTTCGAGTTGCCGCAACTGGGCTACCTGGGCCAGCCCTGCATCGGTAACCTGGGTCTTGGCGATCCGCAACTTCTTCAAGCCGGGGAATTGTTCGAGCTTCGCCAGTGCCGCGTCGTCGACCAGCGTTTGCGCGAGATACAGTTCCTCAAGGTCTTTCAGCGGGCCAAGCTGGGCGAGTCCCTCTTCGCCGATCCACAAGTAGTCCAGTCCCAGGACTTTCACTTTCGCGAGTTTTGCCAGAGCGGCCAGGCCCTTGTCGTCAACCGTGGTCTTGCCGTTCTTGCCGGACAGCCGTAGCGTCCGCAAGTTGGTCAAGCCGGCCAAGTGCGTCATTCCCGCGTTGGTGATCTTGGCGTCGCGCACGTCCAGAGATTGCAGCGCGGCGAGCTCTCCGAGCGTCGCCAACCCGGCGTCCGAGACGGCCGTGTCGGTGAGCACGACCGACCGCAATCGCCGCAGTCCGGCCAGCTGTGCGAGGGCTCGATCGTCGATCGTGTCGCCGCTAAGTTTGGCCTCCACAAGGAAGCCGTCGCCGTCCCGTTTCAGATCTGCCTTGAGCGAACGCAGGGCCTCGACGGCCTGGGCATCGTCCGGTTCGGCAGACTTGGCATCGCGCTCGTGCTGTTGGTTCTTGGCCGACGGGGTTGTTGACGCTGGCTCGCGTTTGCCGGCATCGCCGCTGCTACAGCCTGCCAATAGCAGTCCCAGCAGCACAAGAGCGGTCGAGGAGTGTCGCATCGGTGAGTCCTTACTTGACCTCAAGGTATTCGACCAGCGCGCCGTCGTCCAGGAAGTAGGCAATGCGGATGTTCGGTGCGGCCGCCAGCGGGCCGACGACGACCTGCTTGCCTGCCAGCGCCGCGTCGAGATTATCAACGGCCCAACTTACGTGCGGCATCTTGGCGACGGGCGTATTGGCCAACGGGCTGTCTGGCGAGAAGCGGACCCACTCGATGCGGTTCACCGGGTCGTCGTCCGGATTCGTGCCCCAGACCTTGAGCGACTCGAAATACATCTCGCCCGGCTTCGGTTCGGTGGTGACCAAGCCAATGTGATGGAATGACTTCATGAGCAGGTCCTTTCAGGTTGTCGGAAGGAATTTCAGGTGGTCTCGCACTCGCGTTTGGGCAGTCCGAGCCGGGCCAGTGGCTGCTCATTGTGACACTTGACTCGCAGGTACTCAAGGGACTCTTGTTGTAGATTTGCGTTTCCGAGATTTTGGTCCAATCACGTGGATGGCTGGAATACCGGCGGTTCGCTCTGCAACCAGCGGTTGATGGCTGCGGTACGCAAGGCTGCGTCTGGGTCCGAGGCTGGCTCTCGCAAAACTGGGCGGACGTGTGGCTAGGGGTCGGGTAAGGCGAGGCAAAGTTGGGGTTGACATGGGAACCCGGATCATTCAAGTAGGCCGGAACGAGGTCGCGCAAAGCTATGCCGGAACGGCGCAACCGACGCTCGCAGGAAGAACCTGCTTGGTGCAAACGCCACACGCCGGAAGCGACCGAAGTTCCGGCAGTGCCTCCGGTTGCTTGTTCCGGCCTACAGGAGCATGGATAATCCGGGGGGAAATTGGCACGATGGCAAGGGCGAGAGACTGTTTCGCTGCTTGCCCCGCAGGGGCGCACATGACAGCGCGGGACAACGCCCTGATCGTGATCCCAGTTTTTCGCCCCGAGTTGGGGACGCGATGCGTGAGCGGCAAGGCGCTAGCCGCCGGTTTTGCACTCGGACTTAGTGAGCCGCAAGGCGCTAGCCGCGGGTTTTGCACTCGGACCTAGCACCAAACGGTTTTTCCAGGTGTCGGCATTCACTTTGGTATTTGATGAATGCCCCCGGCTTGCCCGGGGGATGCTTACGTTCGTCGCTACACCCACCCGCCTTACTCCTTCCTCCCCCGTTTCGCCAGCGGCGGCGAAGCCGCCGCTGGCGAAACGGGGGAGGAAGGTTATGTGGTGGATCACCTCGTGTAGCGACGAACGTGAGCCTCCACGGGGCAAGCCCGTGGCATCCAATTCACAGAACCATAAAATCTCATTCTTGACCCGCCAGCCCCAAAAAACCGTTTGGTGCTAGTGAGCCGCAAGGCGCTAGCCGCGGGTTTTTGGCGAGAAGACGCGGCCGGTCTTCACCGGCGGCTAGCGCCAAACCGCTCACGATTTCTACCAACTTCGCGGCGTCAGGACACGACAGGGCGGATCCTGTACGGCTCTGGAGAGTCATGCTACGAGGGACGCAGTCGAAGCTCCGGGCGGGACTGCGCCACCAACCGCCTTGTTCGTGCCCTTTACACCACCCAGGGCCTTCATTCAAATGGAACGGCAGCTGATAGTCCCTAATGCGGATTCGCGATGATGCCTGCTCCTCAACGGACGCAATACAACGAAGCGATTCAGAACCTGCGGCAGTGCATCAGTGACGAGGAACTGCGCGGTGGGGAACTGGCGGTCAACGCCTTCGGGCTGCCGCTGGTGTGGGCCGGCGGCTTCGCCGACGTCTATCGGGTCCATTGTCCCCAAACTGGCAGTACCTGGGCCGTCAAGTGCTTCGTCAAGGAGACGCCGCGGCTGCGCGAACGCTACCGCGAAATCAGCTCGTATCTGCAGCAGGCCCGCCTGCCGTTCACCGTCGACTTTCAAGTCGTCCAACCGGGCCTGCGCGTCGGCGACCAGTGGGTGCCGATCTTGAAGATGCGCTGGGTGGAAGGGCTGAGTCTGAATCAATTCGTCAGCAAGCATCTGGAGCGGCCGAAAAATCTGCGGCAGTTGCTGGAGCTGTGGCCCAGGTTGGCGACGCGATTGCACGAGGCCGGGATGGCGCACGGCGACTTGCAGCACGGGAATGTGCTGTTGGTACCGGTGCCCGAGACGGGCCGTTTGAGTCTGAAGCTGGTGGACTACGACGGCATGTTTGTGCCGGCGCTGGCCGGTTACAGGACAGGCGAAGTGGGGCATCCAGCGTATCAGCATCCGCAACGGCTGCGGGAGGCGATCTACAATGCCCAGATCGACCGGTTCTCGCACTTGGCCATCTACACGGCGATCCAGGGCGTGATCGTCGGGGGTGAGGACCTGTGGCGCCGGAACGACAACGGCGACAATCTGTTGTTTCGCGAAGTGGATTACCAGAATCCCGGGTTATCGGCGACGTTGCAGCAGTTGTGGGATTTGGGAGATGCGGAGCTCCAAGCTCTCACGGGGCATCTGATCCTGGCCGCCGAAGGGCAACTGGAGCAAGTACCGCTGTTGGACCAG
>JAPLNJ010000629.1 GCA_026692885.1 Planctomycetota bacterium
ACAAGGCGTCTGTGACCAAGTCCCAGCAAGCTGGCTGCCTTAAATAATGTAGGGTGGGCCTGCTCGCTGACCATCATGGTCACCGATGGCGAACCGAACAGACCATCGGCCTAGACATCCCATCCGTGTTTCCTCAAGACGGAATGTCTGGCCGCAGCCAATGCGGTGAAGTTCGCCATCATGGCCCCGGTCACCAAGGCCCCGGCACAATCTCCAGGCAGGTGCAGCAACTCCAGAAGCCAGGGGATGACGATTTCCTCGATCTTGGCAGCGACTGGGGAACTGACGCTGCACATGGCGTTCTGGTCCCACGCTGCAGCCAGCCAGTTCGCCGCCAATGCCATAGGGAGAGTGCCGCCCACGACAAAGCCGAAGTAACGGCCACCAGCACTTGCCACGGTTGCAGGCGATCCGATCTCGTCAAGCAACGTCAGTACATCCCTGGGGTCCGATGGAGCGTCTGGTAACTTTCCGCCCAGTTTCGTGAGCCGACTGAGTGCTGCTGACGACGGGAAGACTGGGCCTGTCCCAAGATTGCCTAGATAGGTTGCGGCTCGCTCAGCCGCTTCACGCAGAAGATCAGTCATGTGCATGTGCCTCCCGGCGACCACCGAGTCAGTTGTGGTCGATCACTTTGTTTTCTTCAACACAATGCCCGGCACCTCCCGGATGCTTGCCAGCACTCGGCACGCCCCGGCAAAATCACCGTCCCGGCTCCAGTCGCTCAGGACCACGAGACAAGACAAACTTGCGGCCGTTGCCGCTGCCAGTCCCCGCTCCGAATCCTCCACCACAATGCAGTCTTCCGGCCGCAGGTCATGCCGGGCCAAGGCTGTCATGTACGGCTCCGGGTAGGATGGCAGACACGTTGGGCCAGCCGATCCCCAAACCATCAGCCACCCACTTCAATCGCCGATCTGAACGATGTAGCATAGCTGATTGAATTCGCAGTTCGGCAATCGTACAACGTCGGATGTATCACCGGACGACGGTTGACGCATCCGCCCAGTACATTGTCCGCCTTTGCAAAGTACAGGGAGCCGAAGATGTTGAATCATCGCTTTACCCAAATCGTGTGGATCACTTTCCCCATCCTGTTGGTTGTGCCTTTGTTGGCCCAGGACGCACTTCCTGCGAAGAAGCCCGTCCCCGATTCCACCGCATTGGCCCAGGCGACCAAACTCATCAAAGAGGTCTACGGCGACGATTTCTCGAAGGCCAAGAGTGCGGACCAGAAGGTGGCGTTAGCCAAGAAGATGTTGCAGAAGGCCGGTGAGACTCGGAACGATCCGAATGCCATGTATGCCCTGCTGAATGTGTCCAAAGACATCGCCGTCCTGGCTGGAAACACTGATACGGCATTTGCTGCGACTGATGCGATGTCGCAGTCGTTTGAGGTCAAACCGCTGGAACTCAAGAAGGATGTTCTGATGGCCACATCGAAGAAGGCTCGATTGCCAGCGGAGCACGGTGCCATCGCCAAACAGTCGCTTACGCTGATGGAAGCGGCCGTTGCCGCAGACAACTACGACCTCGCCGCCCAAGTTGGCCAACTGGGCCTTGCCGAGGCTCGCCTTGCCCCAAAGTCTCTAATGATCCAACCGATCTTAGCTCGGCTTCGGGAAACCAAGGGTCTTGCCGACGCCTACGAATCGATGCAGAAGGCGGCTGCGGTTCTGGAGCAGACGCCCACCGATCCCGGTGCCAACCTTGCCGTCGGCAAGTACCTTTGCCTAGTCAAAGGCAACTGGCAGAAAGGCATCTCCAAGCTGGCGTTGGGGAATGATGAAAAGCTGAAGGCGTTGGCGAACAAGGAGCTTCAGGGCGTGTCGGATGCGGATGGGCAGGTTGCCTTGGGCGACGGCTGGTGGGATTTGGCATCCACGAGTGGCAGTGCTGGTCAAAAGCAACTTCGGGCACGAGCGTGCTACTGGTATCAGAAGGCGTTGCCAGGGCTGACGGGGTTGGTGAAAGACAAGGTGGAGAAGCGAATTCAGCAGCTTCCGATGCCCAGTGTGGGATTGGCGACAAGGCCAAGTGCGGTTAGTCAATCGCAGCAGATTGATCTACTCTCACTCCTGCCAGATTCCGAACGTGGCAATCAAGGCTTTTCGCTCACTGATAAGGATAAACTGTTGTTCCCATACGAACCTCCTGCCGAATACGATTTGGAGTTCACATTTACGAGGGGCGATGGCCCCGACGCTAACAGGAAAAGCGGGCGTGGCGACGTAATGATATTCTTGCCCGTTGGAGGGCAATCGCCTGTGCTCTGTTTCCGATACGGGAAGAATGAAAGCATCGAGGTCTTCTTCTTCCCGAAGGATCAGGGGAAGAAAATTCTTGCGAATCTGCCGCCTGGACCAATGATCTGGCCGTCGAAGCACACGGTGCTCGTGGAAGTCCGGCACAGCGAGATTAGAGGGAATCTGGACGGCAAGCGGCTTTTTGCCGTGGAAGAGTTCGCTGGCCTGCATTCGGGATCATCCACACAGTTGGGATTTTTCTTGTCGCCCGGATGCCGGGCCTCTTTGCACCAAGTCCAGGTGCGTGAAGTCATGGGCAAAGGGAAGACCCCTGGTCCACCACCGTGACGAAACGCCGCCCATCGACTGTCCGTTCGGCCATGTTCAGCGGATCGTGACCGGCGGCGCAGGCGGCGTGGCAAACGTCCATGTGGTCAAGATCACGAAGGGGACGCCACATCTCCACACCGGCTACGACGAGGTGTACTACGTGCTGTCGGGCACCGGCACGATCACGTTGGGCAGGAGACACATCCACTGCGGCCCGGCAGCGTGGCCGTGATCCCGGCTGGGGTGCCGCATTCGCTGGAGGCCGAGCCGGGACAAAACCTGGAGTTCGTGATCTTCGGGACGCCGCCGATGGCGATGGATGATGAACGGGCGAAGCCGGTGAAGCCGTTGGATTGCACGCATTCTGGCAAAGCAACAGTAGGTGACACATGCACAAGGTAGTTCTGGCTGGCCTGACGGCCACTTTCTTCTGGACGTTGGCAGACCCTGGGCGGCCTGGGACTGCCGCCGAATCGCCCCGGCCCGCGCAGTACCGCGACGGGCGCCCGACCGCCAGCTACCGTCTGGACGCGGTCGATCAGGGTGTCGTGCTGCGTCACGGCGATGGGCCCGAGCAGTGCGACATCCTCGGGGCCAGGGACGTCTGGGTCTTTGAGTCGGGCGGGACGTACTACATGCACTACGACGCCGCGGGGCCCAAGGGCTGGCTGGCCGCCCTGGCCACGAGCAAGGACTTGATCCATTGGCAGAAGAAGTGGCCGGTGCTGGAGCTGGGCAAGCCGGGTGAGAACGACTCGGCCTCGGCTTCGTACGGCACGACCTACGGCGACGGAACGACGTGGCACATGTTCTACATGGGCACGCCCCACGCCACGCCTGCGCCGGACTTGGTGCCCGCCTTCCCGTACCTGACGATGATCGGGCCAGTCCGCGGCGGCGAGCTTCAATTTGCCCCGACTAGCCCCAGCCAATCCCCGACCCGGCCCGCATCAAGCGGCCCACCGTGGCCCACGAAAAACTTGGTCGCCCCAATGTCGAGCAGCTTCTTCACGCTGGCCCGGATCTGGCCCAAATCGTCTGCAAAGTACGGGTAGCCGGGCTTACCGGATCGAAACATGCCGCCGAGCCAGTCGCCCATCAGCAGGTCGCCGACGATGGCCTCCCCGGTGGTCAGCAAGACCGAAATCGAACCGGCTGTGTGGCCGGGCGTGTGGACGACTTTTCCATCGACGCCGAACGCCTGCAACGACATCTCGTCCGGGACCAGGATGTCGGGCCGGACAGACGGGAATTTGTCGTCCACGAGCAAGTGCAAAAGCCTGGCCGTCAGGCACGTCGGCTTGGTGGCTTGGTTCTGGCCGTTGTCCATGACGGCGGCATCAGCCGAGTGGATTGCGATGGGGGCCGACGTGGATTCCTTCAGTTGCTGGGTGCTGCCGCAGTGATCGGAGTGCCCATGCGTGTGGAGGATCAGGGCCAAATCATGCCCTCGGACGCCGTGATGGGCGAGGCCGTTCAGCAGCCTATCGCCGTCCTTGGGGCTGCCGGTATCCACGAGGATCGGTCGCTCGCCCAGGACCAGGAACGAGTTCGACAGGCTGAGGCGGATCGGAATGACGTTGGTCACGGCAACTCCCGGCAGGGATCTCCGTTCTCGAAGGGGACATCATATACTATGTGCTGGTGGAACGCGGATGGGCGGCACGCCCGTGCTGGACATCAAGCCGTTCTTGCCGGGGTACAATTCGGTGGAAGATGCGAAGGTGCCGGGATGGGCAAAAAGCAACTGAGTCTGTTCGAGTCCGGTCAGGGCGTGGCGACACGGCCTCGGCCCACGGACGCCGAACTGAAGAATCTGGTCGCCCGGATTCACCCGCACTTCAAGCCGGTGTGGGATGGGCTGCCGGAAAATCAGCAGTTGGCACTCGCCGCCTATTTCCTGCCCTGGGGATCAAAGAAGGAGCAGATCGGCCCTACACGCCCAAGAGTCCTGGACTGGTACTGCCCGTTTGCTGCGCAGGGAGTCTTCCCCAGCGGCCACCGCTACTGCCTGAACGTGTACAGCGGATGCTCCCATGAGTGCGAATACTGCTACGCCGTAAGCTACGCCCGGTCGAAGGCGTCCTGCAAGCGTGGCTTCGAGCGCATGCTGGAACGGGATCTGGCCGACCTGGAGGCGTTCGACGTGCCCCCGGCGCCGGTGCATCTCTCGAACAGCACCGATCCGTTCCAACCCCTGGAGCAGATTCACGGTCACACACGCCTTGCTCTCCAAGGGATTCTCAGGCATCGGCACCGGTTCACCACGGTGACGATGCTCACGAAGAACCCGTTGCTGCCGGTGATGCTCGGCTACCTGGACCTGTTTCGTTCGCTTGGCAGGCTCGCCCCGGACCATCCGAAGCAGGCGCATGTCACCCCACCCTTTCAGATTCAGGTGAGTCTGGCATTCTGGCGGGACGAGGCACGCCGGGCCTACGATGCGGCGGCACCCACCGTCGAAGATCGGAAGGCAGGCGTTCGGGTGGCACTGCGGGAGGCAGGGATTCCCGTCGTCTTGCGAATTGATCCGCTGTTCCCACGGTCGCCACTGCCACTGGCCGGGAAGGCGAACTTGGCCGACTTCGGCCTGACCGAGGCTCAGACCATTTCCGACCTGGAGCAGCTTGTGGCCTTTGCCCATGACGTGGGCGTCCGCCATGTGGTCTTCTCGCCGGTAAAGATCGTTCAGCCTCGTGGCCGTCCGCTTTCCGCGACGATGACCGCCCTGCGTGACTTGTACCGTGCGTTGTCTGCTCCGAGCAGGCCGGTGCGGCGAGGTGGGAGTTGGCGGCTGCCGAAGGCGGTGGCCGACGAACTCGTGGTCGGGCCGTTCCTGGACATCTGCCAGCGGGCCGGGGTCGCCGCCAAGTTCTGCATGAGGGATCTAGTCGAGATCGGGTGAACCCTTGCCACATCTCTTCGGACGGCAATTCGCTCTCGCGGGTCTTTATGACGTTCCCCGCTGCTTTTGGCCGACCACCACGTCACGCCATCGCTGCCCGCTTCTCGGCAATGAACCTCACGTGGTGCGGGATGTGGTTGGTGATGTTGGTGAGCAACTTCTCCAGCGTGATCGGCCCGGCCTCCGAGTGCATGCCCCGGCGTTGGAAATCTTCCGGCTTCAAGGCTCGCAAGATCGCCCCCATGTGCTTCCGTGCCAATGCGATGAAGTCCAATTCCACGGCCACGTCCCGGTGGTCGTAGGCCAGCGTCGTAGCGAACAGGTTGGGGTCGCCGCTGAACAGCGTGGGTTCGTTCTCGGCGATAACCCGTTTCATCCGGTCCACGTACACCGGCTCGAAATCGGCGATGTGGCAGATGACGTGCTTGGTGGACCACTTGCCTGGGATCGGCCGGGCATCAAGTTGTTCGGCAGTCATTCCGGCCACGGCGGCGCGGAGTTTCAGGAGACCGGCAAGGTAGGCATCAATGAGTTGGGCATAGTCCATGTGCGTTCTCCGAGACAGCGAAGCCATCATACACGGTTCGCTGTGCGAGCTGCAGCGGGAAGGGCAGAGGGGCAGAGACGCAAACTGGGATCGCGGTAGTGGCACGCGGCTATGCGTGAGTGGCCTCGAAGGCCACTCACGGCCCACATTGGGAGACGGAGGGTGGGTTCGAGAGATCGACTGCGAGCCGACGTGCGCGGGTGATAGTCGAACCAGGAAAACGGCGACGAGAGAGGAAGCCGCTACGGCCCCGCAGAACGCTCGAAAGTCGAGACGGCTCCTTTTGTCGAGTTGATTGCGGGCGATTCTTGGACGCGAAATCTGAGCGTCTGGCAGGGGCTGGTTCCAAACGTCTGACCGCGTGAGCACCAGGACTCAGATTCTCCCCTGTGTGGTCCGAAAGGTATCTCGAAAGGTATCTCCAAGACACAAGAAACGACTACGGCCCACAGTGTGGGCCGTTTTGTAAGTCGTTTCATGTCAGACACTTCTGTCAAGTCGGGGTGGCGAGATTCGAACTCGCGACCTCTTGCACCCCAAGCAAGCGCGCTAATCCAGGCTGCGCTACACCCCGATGGGAACCGAACAGGGGCGTTTATGACCCACTGGCCGATGCCGCGAACACAATATGGCAGATTTGCGGCTCGCTTTCAACGCCGGTTGCGGCCCCGACGCAAATTATTCGTTGGCACCCTCGATCGTAGCCTAGGACCGGGCTGCGAGACGCCTGCTTTGCGGCCATCGGCACCCGCCACTTACGTCCAGAAACTGCGATCCAGCATGCGGTAGTTGACGGCTTCCTGGATGTGCGACACGTGAATCTCGTCGCTGGTGTCCAAATCGGCGATGGTCCGGGCCACCCGCAAAATTTTGTCGTGTGCGCGCGCCGATAGCCCCAATTCGTTGACACTGTCCCGCAGCAAATTCATGCATTCGTCGTCCAGTCGGCAGTACTTGCGGATCTCGCGAGTGGTCATGTGGGCATTGTACCGGGTCTTGGCGCCAGCGAAGCGGCTTTCCTGAATCCGCCGCGCAGCCAGGACCTGGCCGCGCATCGTCTCGCTGCTCGTTCCCGGCGGGGCGATCGCCAACTCCTTGAACGGGACTGACGGCACTTCGATGTGGATGTCGATGCGGTCCAGTAACGGGCCACTGATCTTCGCCATATAGCGTTCGATCTGCGGCGGTGAGCAGTGGCAGTCGCGCCGGGGATCACTGCGATAGCCGCAAGGGCACGGATTGAGGGCCGCGAGCAGCATGAAATCGGCGGGAAACGTCGAGGAGTTGAGGGCCCGCGAGATCGTGACCACACCGTCCTCCAGCGGCTGCCGCAGCACCTCCAGCGTCCGCCGATTGAACTCGGGGAGTTCATCCAGAAAGAGCACTCCGTTGTGCGAAAGCGAGATTTCGCCGGGCGTCGGCGTGCTGCCGCCGCCGACCAGTCCCGCATCGCTGATCGTGTGATGGGGCGAGCGAAACGGCCGTGTTGCCATCAAGGGCTGGCCAGGACGCAGTCGGCCGAGCACGCTGTAGATGCGGGTCGTCTCGATCGACTCGGCCGCCGACAAGGTCGGCAGGATCGACGGCACGCGTTTGGCCAGCATCGTCTTCCCCGATCCCGGCGGCCCGAGCATCAGTAAGTTGTGCGATCCGGCCGCCGCAATGGTGATCGCCCGCTTGGCCATCTCCTGACCCCGCACATCGACAAAATCCTCCTCGTACTTCGCGTAGGTTTCGAATAATTCGCCCAGCCGAGACGGTGCGGGATCGATCTCCAACTGACCGGCAAAGAAGGCGACGGCTTGAGTCAAGCTGGCGACCGGAATCACGTCGATGTGCTCAACAATAGCGGCTTCTGCTGCGCTTTCGCTAGACACCACCAGACCTCGCAAACCCGCCTGCTGGGACGCCGCAATGGCCATCGACAGCGCGCCCTTGACCGGCCGTGTGGTGCCCTCCAACGCCAACTCGCCGACCACTGCGTACTTCTCCAGCAGTTCCGATTGCAGTTGTCCGCTGCCGGCCAGAATGCCCAACGCGATCGGCAGATCGAACGACGCAGCTTGCTTCGGCAACTCGGCTGGAGCCATATTGATGACGATACGGTCCTGCGGCCGTTGGTAACCCGAATTGACAATCGCCCGTTCGACCCGGTGGATACTCTCCTTCACCGCCGCTTCCGGTAGCCCCACCAGCACCGTCTTGGGCAGGGCGCCCGGCGAAACGTCCACCTCGACCTCGACCGGAATGGCTTCAATGCCGAACAGGGAATAGGTTTGCAGTTTAGCCAGCATGATGTGTCCAATTGACAAGGGAGTCGGCATTGTGGCAGCCGAGATCGGCACATGCAAGGGACTCGCGGCGGATACTCGCAGGGTACGAAAAAAGGGGAATGTCCTGGCGTGTTCAGTTTGTGCCTGTCAAG
Source organism: Planctomycetota bacterium (assembly GCA_026692885.1). The sequence goes on from JAPLNJ010000629.1 coordinate 8,454, forward strand.
GCCGATTGATTTGATCCCGTTTCTATTCCGCGTTTGGGGCTGGGGAAGGCTTGCTTACGTTGGGACGGGATGGTCGATCCGAGATTGATTTTCTCCCACTTGCTCAACGCCA
>JAPLNJ010000630.1 GCA_026692885.1 Planctomycetota bacterium
CCATGTCCAGAATCTTGACCGTCCCGTCTGTGCTCAGGAGCAGGTTCGCCGGCTTGATGTCGCGGTGGATCACGCCATGCTTGTGCGCGTACTCCAGTCCCTTCGCAGCCTGCAGGATACAGTCCAGGGCCTCCGTCACCCCAAGCGGGCCGCGGTCCTTGACGATCCGCGCCAGATCCTGCCCCTCCACGTACTCCATCGCCAGGAAGTGCAGACCGTGATGTTCCTTGGCGTCAAAGGCCGTGACAATGTTGGGGTGCAGCAACCGCGCCGCGGCTTCGACCTCACGCTGAAAGCGGCGAGCGGCATCGGGCGACGACATTGCCTTCGGGGGCAACATCTTCAGGGCCACCACCCGATCCATGCGGCGATGACGCGCCTTGAATACTTCGCCCATCCCACCGGCACCCAGTCGCTCCAGGATCACGTACTCTCGCAGCACCAGCGACTTGATCTTGCCTTGATACACAGCCGTCGCTTGAAACTTCGTCAGCTTGCCCTGACGAATCAGTTCTCGTGCCAGACCTTGGGCATCCGAGGGACGCTTTTCGACGGGAAGAGTATCCAACAACAGTGAGAGCTGAGCGGATGACAGCAAACCGCTTCGGTCGAGGTTGTCGACGAATTGTTGCAGCGTGACGGGCACAGTTCGATCGGGGCGATCAGCGTCCTCAGCAACGTGGCCCTCGGGCTGAATCGGTACGGGACTGGCGGCGCCGATGGCCTCCTCGCCGGGCGGAAGCAGACGCGTTTCCAAGGGCGTCAGCTTGGCCAAGAGCTTCTGGCAGTCCGGACACGACTGCACGTGCGCTTCAACCCCCGGACGCTCATCCGGGACGAGTTGTTCGTCGAGCAGTTGCTGCAGCGTTTCCCGCGACGGACAATCACACATGCCTTCACATACCCCACTTCCCGACGCGCCCCCTTGACCACGCGGTTCCTGCGCTACGGTACCCCGCTGAGGCCTGAGTGTCACTTGATCAGGGAGACGGTGTTCACCGCACGCCAGCCGTTTTGCCGTCTTTTCAGGGCCATTCCGTTACTTAACACTGGATGCCTTCAACGGATCGTTCGTCCAACCGTACTTTCGCGTAAATTCCTCCGGCGTCAGGGTTTCTTGACCGGTGTCGGTTTGGACCACGTACACGAATTCCCTTTCCACGTCGGGCGAGCCGGCGAAGTGGCCCTCGGGGCTGATCACCGCGTATTGATGGTCTCGCAGCGAGACGACCGTCCTTAACAACGCACCATCCGCAATCCGGTGCAGCCTCACCAGCGATGGCCCCGGAAAGGCGATTACGTCCTTGGCGACGGATACTGGCCATGGATTGTTGCCCCTATGGGAGAGAACCGGGCGCATCAGCCGTGCCTGTTTGCTGTCCCAGATAGCCGTGTAGTCTGTGTTGCCACAGACCATCGTCGCGTCGTTCACCCAAGCCAGGGTCGGCCGGTCCAACCAACAAACGTCAGAAAGTTTGGAGTCGCCCTCTGGCTGATAGGATTTCGCGTCCCAAAGATACAACCGGTTGGTCCCTGCGACGGCTGCGATCGTGTCTCCCGCCGGCGACCAAGCCACCCCACGGATTTTGCCTTGCGCGGTTATAACAAGAGTGGCCTTCAGTTCCCCAGTCCTCGCGTCACAAAGCAGAACCGCCTTGTCTGCGCCAATCACGACAGCCAAACCATCGGGGCTAAACGCCACGCCGCCCAGTCCACCAGGCAGCGAACACCGTTGTTGCTTTGGGGGCAAATCCCAAACTTGTCCATTGGTCTCATGATTCACTGCCACGGACTTACCGTCACCTGACCATGCTATGCCACTGTAAATGGACCTCGGAATGGTCCCGACTTGGTCTCCAGTTCGTGCATCCCAAACAGATGCGAGACCATCCAATTGGCCCCCCGCAAGAAATCTGCCATCGGGAGCCCAGCAAAATTGATCAACGAAGCCGGGCGCAGCAAACTCTCGATGTATTTTGCCCGATTCGCTGTTCCATATGCGGACAACGCAACTGTCTCGTTCGAAGAATCCGGTCGCTACTTGTTTGCCGTCCCATGATACGGCCATGGGATTCACCGACCATCGCCCATGTGCGCCGTGCGCCGGCAACGACAATTCGCACCGACCTGAATCCAGCTCAAGCACATCTAGTGTGTCGTAGCCGCCCACGGCCAGTCGCTTGCCCTCCCGGAAAAATCTCAACGAACCCGTGTTGGGCGGCGCAGTTGCGGCCCATATAGGTTCGTGACTGGCGATACTCCAGACGCTCGGAGCCTTTCGGTAAATTGAGCCGCCTGCCACACTCTGTCCATCGGATGACCAGGCCACGCAGTCGAATCCTCCTCCGGCCACTGTGTGGATGATTCGCCCGGCATTGACATCCCAGATCGCCAGCGGGCCGCCATTCCCATATGCACAAAGCAGCATTTGACCATCAGGCGACCAAGCCAAACAATTCGCGTTGGCGGGTGGTTGTTCTGGACCCTGCAAGGTCCGATGGACTTCCAGAGTGTCCGAGCGCCAAAGCTTGATGGCCTTGTCATCAGCACAGGAAGCGAGGAACCTTCCGTCGGGTGACCAAGCCAGGGAGGCCACGTCGGCTGAGTGTCCTCGCAGAATGCGCGGCGACTCGTGCAGGGGATCCAGGTCGCCATTCCAGACCTCAATATCTTTGCTCAGTCCTGTCGCCAGTTGTCGACCGTCGGGGGACCAATGCAGCGGGCGGGAATTGGAACCCTCACAGAAGAAAATCCGCAGTACCGCACCTGTCGACATATCCCACAGACAGACTCGATCCTGCCACTGGCCCCCTGATGCGAGGATCTTGCCATCGGGCGACCACGCGAGAGATCTTACGGGCATCGCGTGGCCAACGAACGCACGAAGCAACTTGCCCGTGGTGGCTTCCCAAATGCGGAGCGTGCCGTCCATGCCCGCCGTGGCAAACCGCTGCCCGTCGGGGCTCACCGCAATGGCCCCGACTCCGAAACGGTGCCCGATGGTTTCAATGGTCCAAGAGCGAACACCAGCAATCACTGCCGGTTTGCTGACGAGGGCCTGGTGACTCAGCGGCTCGTTGGGCTGCAGCTCGATCGGCTGAGGCTTGAGATTGAGCGAAATCGGCTTCGGTGGTGACAAGATGTCGCCCAAGACCAAGTCCTCCTCTGTTGCCGGCGCTTCCTTGGCGACGTGCGATTGGGTTCCACGTTCCGCGGCCTTCGACAAATCGCTGGGAAACTCACAAACCACCCGAAATCCTGACCAACAGCCGCACTTGTGCAGGTAGGATCCGTGTCGATAGGTCGCACGCACCCATTCCGCCGGGCAATCCCAAGCGCCGCTGATGCGGCCCGGATTCTTTGAGACGGGAAAGGCCGTGAGGGTCTCAGATTCGCTGAACTGCTACCCCGCCGCCTGGGCAGCCCTGCCTCTTGTGATCCCGCCCCAAGGAAGCAAAATAGGACCCCGCCCCCCCGTTTG
>JAPLNJ010000631.1 GCA_026692885.1 Planctomycetota bacterium
CACACGTATCGTTCGTCTTCAAACAAGATGGACGTAGTTCTTGACAGAGGATTGTGGCGCGGTTGTGCTACGCTGGCTTGTTTCGCCCCTTCAGGGCTGGCGTTCCTGATACTCCCCTAACCCAGGGCGGCGCTACGCGGCCAACGCCGCTCCGCTCTGCCCTGGGCTGTCATGTGGCTGCCCCTATCGGGGCGAAAGCTTAAACTGCTATGTGGCTGCCCCAATCGACGCCGAAAACGATGTGTATAACGACGAGGGGCAAGCCGGGGGCATTCACCAGTTGCGGTCGGTATTCGCGACACCCCCAGAACAAACGGGGAAGTCATTTCGTGGGCGTTACCAGCTCCTGCAAGAACTGAGGCTGCAGCTCCTGGAACGTCTGCGGCTTCTCTTGAAGCTGCTGCCTAATCCTCAGAATCGCTGTGACCTCGTCAGTCACGAACAGCTTTAGCTGCATGAACTCCTTGTAATCGCTGGCGGTCGTAATCCGCGACCTGATCCGCCAAGAAGTACAGGCCATCCCTTTCAGGAAATCTTTGCCTCAAGCCGAGATAGAACTCGGCAGCATCCAACGGAATCGCAACTCCTCTTTCGATGTGGAAAGCCAGCATACGGTCGTACAGCAGGCACTTCTGACGCTCGGGAATCATGACTGGTTTGCCTGCGTGCTTCACCAGTACTGGCAGTTTTCTCAGATGCTCCTGAACGAATTCCCACACACCCTCCTGGGTACCGGTGTCTAAACTGAAGCGAGCCTCAAGCTCCTGGGAAGGTCGGTACGCAGTGATGACCAAGTCCTTGTTCACAGACCCCGCCGCCGTTCGCTGTGTGTGTGTCTTTAGCTGCTTGTCGAGAACACGCACGTCAGCGACAACAAATCCAGCCCGCAGTAGACTCTCCTGAATTGCGTTCCAGACCACGTGCTTTGAATTGTGAAACTCCACGGTCATCCAGCGCCCCGGCTTCAGAACTCTAAAGAACTCCTGGAAGCAGCCGGTCATGAGCGCCTGATACTCAGGCAGCCTCTTCTGTTGAGACGTATTCTGAATAGCCTCGTGCTGAGTGTTCGTCACGGCTCCGAGCAGAGCCTCCCATGCGTAATTCAATTCCGAATACATGATGTTGCCACCGAACGGCGGATCAACAAAGATGTAGTCAATGCTTTGGTCAGGCAATTTGATGGAATGTGCTGAATTGACTGAGACGAATACCCGACGTTCCAAGTCCGCAGTTCTTTGAAATCCCTGCGTCATGGTCTTTACTCTCTCTGCGAACAGGTCCAATGGATTGAATTCGACCTGATTCGATGGAATGTAAAGAGTGCCTCGCCGATGCCCCGCCGTGGCACCCCCCTTGCTAACCTTCTCTCCTCCGATTCTGGTGACTGCAATTTGGTGCTGACGTGACGCGCGCTGCATGATCCCTGTGATGGCCCATTTCATCGCCGACAATTCTGCCGCATTCCACAGTGTTCCGAGTAGCCATAAGTTGCGGGCCGTGAAGTACTGGTGGACATGGTGAATTCCCACGGCAAAGGGATCACCCGTCTTATCGCCTTTTTCAATTTCGTCGGTGGGGAACGGTGGGACACTCTTCAAGCCACGTATCTTAGCGAGCAGAGCGATGTCAAACTTGTCGGGAGCTTTTTCGCAAGTCTTTCCGCCGATGGTGTAGTTAATGCGGACTGGAACCGCCTTGGCGATCTTCTCGACACGTCCCAACCAGGGGTCGAAGTAGGAATCCCACACCCGGTCGAGAGATCGTTTGGACAGACTTACCTTACACGTTGGACAGGGAAACGAATCTCGCACCTTACCGTTGTCAATATCGACAGCTTCCGTCCAGTAGGTCAGGTGCGTGCCACACTGCTGACATGAAAACACATCCGACCAAACGGTGTAATGAACTCGCCCATTCGCCACAGTACGCAACTCCTCGGCAAACTGCGAGGAGGATAATGTCTTCAAGGCGACATCCATATCCTTCGGTCTCGGATTGTGGAGCGTGCAGAGCATCCATCCGAGACAGGACTCGATGGCAGCGAGAGCGGCTCGGCAAGCTGACGAGAAAGCAGCTGGCTTTTGCGGGGTCGAGTAGTTCGCTGCGATGAAGCAGGCGATAGGTGACAAGTCAGATAGGATGGCGGTGCGATATCCAAGTTGACTAATCGTGTTGCCACCGGAGTCGCGGATCGTGCCGGCTGCATCGACTTGATAGCCGAGGCTTTCAACAGCGATCCTGTCAGCACACAGCATCGCAGCAAGGCCCGTCCCTCCCGTCCCGCAGAAGCCATCAAGTACGATGTCGTTGGGTGCGGTGTAGTGCAGGATGTATCGCATCAACGCCTGGTGCGGAACCTTGGTGTGATAGCCGTGGGCGTTGTACAGAGTGTCGCCTCGTCCTTCGCTTACGTCCGCTGCAAAGGGATCACGAGCGTAGACGTCGTCAGCAGGTGCCGTCTTACGGAAATGTGAGATCACTTCGGTGAGAAACGGGTTTGGGCAAGGCGTGAAGTAGGGCGGGTCCGACAGTTCTATAAGTACGTCCTCCTCCCCCGCTGGGAAGCCTGGGTGCTGTTTCGAGTCTGGCGACGAGAAATCCGCCAAGAGGGCGTTCCGATAGTAGGCGAGACGCTCGGCTTCATCCTTGAATGTCCGCCCCAGGCAAACCACGGAGCCGGTTGTTTGTGAGCGATCTGCGGGAAGGAGGGAACTGGTCATTAGGGAGTCCTCGGTTGGCCAGGAAAAACGAGAGCACGTGGCTGGGGAGGGCGACGCTCCCGCGGAGCCGTGGGCCGTCCCCGACGGCCCGCTCCGGCTCGGCGAGATGCCCGCTGGGCCCACTGCTGTGAACATCTTGCGGTTGTCCAAGTCCTCAATTTTTCTCGTTCCGACGCTCTGCGTCGGAACGCAAGCTACGGACGCTCTGCGTCCTTGGGCAGACGACGCGGAGCGTCAAACCACTTGCGTTCCCACGCGGAGCATGGGAACGAGAGAAATCGCGTCAAACGCGACGACGATTGCTGCCGATGCTTCGGTCCTGGCTGTCGCTTTCAGGGGATCATGGAGAGCACGTCGACCAACAGCATGACCATACTGCAGCTGTTGAGCAAGAAGTGGACCACGAGGCACGGTAGGATCCGATGGGTCCGTTGGTACAGATACCCCAGGCCTACGGCCAGCAGAAACAACGGGATTGGGTCCGGACCGTGGGAGGCGTGCATGGCCGCGAACAACCCGGCGCTCAGCCCGATCGGCCACAGCGACGGAGGTGCGACCGCCTCGGCCTCGACGGGCGACTCACGAGACGCTGGTGCGCCAGAGGGTTGACCGTCGAACGCGCGCGAGCTGGCGTCCGGGTGGTCCGGCTCAACCGGTGGCTCGTGGGAAGCTGGACTCGCGGTGGCCGTCCCCTGCGGCGCCGCGGTGAGTGGACTGCCGGGGCTCGCAGCGCCGCCCAGGAACAGACTCAGCAAGTCCGCGCCGGCCGTCGCGATGCGCTCGCACCAACCCTGCAAGAGGACGCGAAAGAAGTACTCTTCCGCCAAGGGTGCGACAATGACGGCCGTGAACCCGCTGAGCATCAGAAACAGTAAATCAGGATCTTTCTTGATCGCCACGATCAAAGGATGTTGGGAAGGAAACCAGTAGACGAGCGTCATTTGAATCACGTATACCGGGGGTGCCAGCATGAGAAATGCCGCGCTACCCAACCGCACGTCAGCGGCAATCTTTCTCACGTCGAAGCCCAAGTCGCGCCAACTGGCCCTGGACCGCAGTTTGACCGCTACCAGCGAAATCCCCGCGGCCGCCAACTCGGCGAGGGCGCTCGCCAACAGTACACCGATTCGCTGGTCCGTCTGCATGGCCTCCAAGGCGATCCCCGGTAGGGGCCGCCAGTCGGGAGGCAAGCAGCTCAACGCCGCCGCTTGCAGAACCACCAGCAACACCACCGTGCCCAGGACATCCAGCAAGCCCCAGGGGGCCAACCGGCGTGGTTCGTGAGGCAGGATCTGCTGTCCGGCCCGCAACCTGCCGAAGGCCCGCAGCCACAACCGAAAGGACGTGAGCAGGGCCACTAGGATGCCGAAGATCAACAGCGGTTGACTGAGGCCGGTCGGCATGCAAAACACCCGGCGTCCTATTTCATTCGCCCAGGAACTTGGCCGCGACGATGACGTACTGGACACCGGACCAAATGGTGCTCAGCACGGCCAACCAAACCGCGATCAGGACGGTCCCGGCGAGCCAGGCGGGTAGGGCCTCGTTCCCGTAGGTCAACGCGACCAGACTGGCGCCGATCGCGATGCACTGGAAAACCATCTTCAGTTTGCCCGACAGCTTGGCTGAAAAGTCGCCTCCACCCTGCTCGATCGCGCTGCGCAAGGCGGTCACTAACATCTCCCGGCCGACAACCACGACGGCCATCCACGCGTCGATGCCGGATGTTGGTTGTTCGGCGGCCAGAAAAATGAACATACCGCAGACGATAATCTTGTCCACAAAGGGATCGAAGACGCGGCCCACTTGGGTCACTTGATTAAAGCGACGCGCCCAGTAGCCGTCGATCCAATCCGTCGAGGCGGCGATGATGAACACCACGAACGAGGCCCAGTAGCAATGCCACGGAACCAGGACAAACACCACGATCGCCAGCACCAGGCGCGCCGCGGTGAAGAGGTTCGGAACGTTGATAATCTGTTTGGCTTTGGCGTTCACGTCGAGTACACCCATCGGCCCAGAATCGTACTGGGGATCAAGAGCAAGGCGATCATTCCCAAGGCGTAATAAGACTGGCTATGCACCTCGACTGTCACGGCCGCAGCCAGCATAATCAGCGATTGTAGGGCGTGTTTCACCGCGGCCTGGACTTGCTGGGAGTTGGGTTCCGCGATGGCCATCCCACAGCGGCGCAGAATCGTGAATCCCAACAAGCCCAGCAACAGCAGCCAATAGCCTTCGGACTGCAGGCCCCGGAAAGCGTCTGCGGGCAGCGACCGGTGCAGCAGGCCCAGCAGGCCCAGCCCGGCCATCATCGTCAGCAGGGCCAGGGTCAATCTCAGGCGGCTGCTCACTTCGGCTTCCTGGCGCGAGAACCACGTAATCCCTGCCACGTAGACGCCGATTCCGGCGGCTACCAGCCAATGCGGTCCGCCATAGCCCAGCAGGCTCCAGCCCTCTGCCAAGGGTGCCCCTAGACTCATGCCCAGCAACACGTTCAGCAAGCGACACGAGCCCATCAGCACCGGCCCCAGCAGCGTGTCTTTCAAAACGGCATCATACAGCACGACGCACACCGCCAGCGCGGTGGCAATGACGCCGCTGCGCCAGGCCATCGCGTGGTCCAACGGCTGCACGTATCCAGCGAGCCAGCCGGCCGCGACCCCCGTCAACAGGAAGCCGAAGCCGAGGATTTGGGCGCGACGCCGGGAGATGTGCCCCGCCGGAATCGGCCGTTCGGGCCGCTGGATCGCGTCAATTTCCGCGTCGTAGACGTCGTTCAACACCATGCCCGCCGTGTACAGCAGGCACGCTGCCGCCAGCAGGCAAACAAAGATCGGCACCGGCGCCAATTGGGTGTGCACGAAGAGAAAACCCATCGACACGTCGGCGATGACGGTGAAGACGTTGGGCAGGCGGAATAGGCGCAGATAGTCCAGGAGTGTGGCGCGTTCCGACAGTTCGTTGACTTGGCTCATGGGCCAGGCATCCTTCGGGCGGCAGAGCGGCAAAACGTGTGCTATCAAAGCAAAGACTTCGGATTCTGTGGTTCGGCTTTCGGAACTGCGGGCCTGTGGCAGGAGCCGACGCCATCGCATGAGTGGGGTCGGGTGTTCAGAAATTCATTTTTCGCGGGCGAGGTGCTTTCCATAATCACAGTCTCTTGCC
>JAPLNJ010000632.1 GCA_026692885.1 Planctomycetota bacterium
CCTGCTATCGTACTTCCCGCGATAGTCAGCGTGCCGTAGCTGAAGATTCCGCCACCGCCCAGTGTCGCCGTGTTATCGGCAATCGTACTGTTTGCCAGCGTGGCGTTACCACCGGAAAAGTACAATCCACCACCATGATGAACTGATCGGTTGCCGCTGATAACGCTGTTCGTAATCGAGGCCGTACCACTGAGACAGATTCCGCCCCCATCCCACCCCTCGTTGTCGGTGACTTCGGTCTGCAGTAGCGTCAACGCGCCGCCCGCCACATACACGCCGCCGCCACTAATCCCACGGGTGACCGTGAGGTTCTCCAGTCGCAGCGTCGCCGCCGACGACGGGACGTGGAAGACACGATCCTGGATGCCGAAGGCCCCGCCCGCGTCGATGACGGTCGTGCCCATGCCGGCACCGACGATCGTCAGGCTGCCACTGGTGACGTCCAGATCGCCCCGTGCCGCCGCGTCCTCGCCATTGCCGGAAATGGTCAGGGTGTACGTCCCGGCCGCCAACACGATCGTGTCCGCTCCCGCCTTGGCGTTGGCCTCCATGATCGCCGCCCGCAACGTCCGCTTCCCGTTCGCGTCGGCCACCACGCCATCGCCCGGGACCTTGTCCACCGTGTCCTCGAAACTGTCCACGAAGAAGCCTTGCAGGTACTCCACCGCCCCGATATCCGCGGTGGCGGTCCCGTTGGTGTCCCCATCCCACTCCCGTGGCGACCCACGCTGATCAAACGTCAGCGACGTGCTGCCACCCGCATCGATTACCGGACTGCCAGCCAGGGGCAGATGCGTGAACGTCGGTCCGCCGCTATCCGTCAGTGGTCCCAGCTTCGCGTCAATCACCGGATTGCCGCCCCCGCCGACGAGGTCGCCATTCGTTCCGTGCGTGAACCCGGTCGCCGGGCCGACGTTCCCGATCAGGTTATGGCCGCCGGAACTGAAAACGCCCTGGACGTCCGGCTTATTCGCCGCCGTCCCCGCGACTACAGAGTTGCTCACGGTCACAGTGCCCGAAGTGTTCAGGACGCCACCGGCCGAGGTCCCCGTGGTGGAATTGGCTGTGACTGTGCTGCTGGCAATCGTCACTTGGCCCGCGTTATTGGCAATCGCCCCCGCGCCAACTGAGGAATTTCCCGAGAATGTGCTGTTGCTGATCGTGGCGCGGGCGCTGGCTAGGTCATTGAACAAGCCCCCGCCGTTGCTCACCGCCTGGTTTCCGGAGAACGTGCTGGAAGTGATCGTGACGTGCCCGTCATTGTTGAACACGCCGCCGCCCTGGTCGGCCAGGCCGCCGGAGAACGTGCTCGCCGTAATCGTCACCGTGCCCGTGGCCACCGCCAGACCACCGCCATTGAACGGGGCGGTGTTCGTGGTGAACCGGCTACGCAGGATGGCCAGGGTGCTGCCGGCCCCGGCGTTGAACACGCCGCCACCGCTGTGGGCCGGGGCCGTATTCTGATCCAACTGGCTATCCGTGATGGACACCGCCCCGCCGTTATTGAAAATCCCGCCGCCATCCTGGCCGGCCGAGTTCGAAGTGAACGACGAGTTGCTGACAGCGACCACCACGGCGTTGCCGTACAGGCCCCCGCCGTCGACGCCCGACATGTTGTTCGACAGCGTGCTGCCGGTGATCGTCACGATGCCGCTGCCGAGGATGCCGCCGCCATGCCGTCCCGCGCTGTTGCCGCTCAGAATACTATTCTCGACCAACAGCGGACCCGCCGAGAGAATTGCGCCGCCGTCTTCGCCACCGGGAGCGGCCCCGCCGGTGACCGTGACCCCGATCAGGTTCAGCCGTACGCCCGCCAGCGTCTGGAAAACCCGATCCAGAGCGCCCGCATCGATAGTCGTGACAGCCGCACCGGCGCCGACAATCGTCAGACTCTCGGTCACGTCCAGGTCGCCCGTCGCCGCCGAGTTCTCACCTGTTCCCGCCAGCGTCAGCGGATACCGCCCCGCGGGCAAGAAGATGGTGTCCGCCCCGGTTGTCGTATTGGCTTGCATCACGGCCGCTCGCAGCGTGGCCCGGCCCGCAGCGTCCGCGGCGATATCATTCGCAGTGTTGGCATCGACCGTGTCGAGAACACTGTTCACGTCAAACCGCCGGGAGACAGCTTCGAAGGCCCCCATATCGGCGGCGATTATCCCATCGCCGTTGCCGTCGAGTCGCCGGGGTTGGCCGCGTTGGTCCGTGGCCGCCACGCCCGTGTTGTTCCCCGCATCGATGGCGGGGCTGCCAGTCAGTAGGGCATGCGTCGTCGTTCCTCCGCCATTGTCCTGCAACGGTCCGAGCTGCGGATCGAGGGGACTGACCGCCGTGCCGACCAGATCGCCGTTGACACCGTTGATGAATGTACTGCCCGACGCTTTCCCGATTAGGTTATGTCCCAGGGAGGTGAACGACCCAGAGAAGTCCGGCGACGTCCCGCCCACGTTGGCCGCCAGAATCGTGTTGCCAATCT
>JAPLNJ010000633.1 GCA_026692885.1 Planctomycetota bacterium
CCCCTTCATCGGCGACCTGGACAAAGCGGCGCTGGACCGCGTGCAAGCCGCCGACCAAACCCGGGCGGCCGGTGTCGGCCTGTCGCCTCGCGCCAGCGGGGCTAAACACCGGTCGGCCAAAGCGCCAGACTACGAGTAGCATGGCTCTCCTGAGCCGTGCAGATTTGCCCGTGATCCCGCGATGAACTGCACGGCTCAGGAGAGCCATGCTACGGCCTGCCGCTCCCGGGAGAGTCGCTCATCAGCCTGGTACGCCGCACGGCGGCTGCCATGGGTTACGAGGGACCACACCGGCTGCGTGCTCTGATTGTCGACGTCGGCAAGGTCCAGGCAAACGTCAATCTTCTCCGCCCCGGTCCCATTCTGGACGTTTTGGCTATGCTCCTCCGGCAGTCACCGGAGATGCTGCTGAGCATGACCGTCAACCGTCTTGCGCCGACTCTCGTGTTCCCGGGAGAACCATCGCAGACGGCGTCGCTCTGTGATTCGAAGACCACGCTGAAGTACTTTGCGCGGGGGCAATTCCCAGTCTGCCCGGGTTTCATCCAAAGTATTAGCGACCGCACTGAACACGTCCACGGACGAAAACTGGCGTGGCCACGTCACCCACGCCACGTGAGCCGAAAACCGCGACCGCCCTTGGCTTCGATCAGGTTCCGAATGGGTGGGGGTAATGCCTTGTAGACACGATCCGGCCGCGGTCCAATCAAAGAGCGCTGCGGTTCAGATGCGAGTTCTTTGACCGACATCCAAGTCCGGCTGGCTGCCACGACGGCGTCCACGAAGTAGGCCTGCGCAGTCTTGACTTGAAATGCCTTGCCGTCCAACCAAACGGTATCGCTTGTCAAATCGACCTTGATTCTCGGACCTTGGACAGACGGCTGACGGATCGCGCAGAGGGCAGACTGTCACCAACGGTTTGGGCTTACGGCCGTGAATGATGGCGTCCGTGCCCGGTCAACGGTTCGTGTTTTGGCGGGGCGTTGTTTCTGCGTCGGCCAGTGCTCCCGCACTCGCGTACCGCTACAATGTTGGCCATGAATCGACGATCGATCGTGTGGCCATGCTTCTACCTGCTTTTCCAGCTGCTCGGAGCGTCTGCTTCGGGAGCGGAGAGCATTTCGCCGGACCACGGACCACTGGCGTGAACGGATCTGTGATTCGCCTTGGGAGTTCTCCCGCCTGGGGGACGACGCCGAGTTGGTCCGCGCCAAAGCCTATCTGGGCCGCGCCAAAGCGGCGGAGTTCACCGCGGTGGTGTTGGCCAACACGAAATGGCTTGCCCTCCCTGGCCGTGCCGGCGCCGAGTATTCGGCCCGGCTGAAATCGTTGGGTGACGAAGCGGCCCGGCTGGGCATCGGTCTCGTGCCGATGGTGACTAACTTTGGCGACGGGGCGGCGCTGCTCTTCCACGAGCCGGCGCTGACCGAGGGCATGCCCGTCCGCGACGCATTGTTCGTGGTTCGCGGCCGACAGGCCGAGTTGCAGCCCGATCCACCCCTGGAACTTCGCAATCCCGGTTTCGAGGCCACGGACGATGGCCGACCGGCGGGCTGGACCGACGAGCGCATCGAGGACCCGCGACTGGGCCGCCTGCATGCCTACGGGGAGTACAGCTTCACGCACGCTCCGCCGCCGATTCGCCTGACCGTCGAGTCGCGGCTGCGCGAGGGCCAGCGGCTGCGAGTCAGCTTCTATCACGCGGCGGCGGTCTACGGCTCGCAGGTGTCGATCTGCTTGTCCGCTATCACAATCCGCTCCATGGGACCAAAGACACGCCGCAGTGTCATGGCACCTGCTGCGAGTGTTCGGTGGTTGGCATGTTGTCCAAACTCCCTGAGTACATTTATTCCACCGACAAGGACGGGCTGTGGGTGAATTTGTTCGCCGCCTCCGCCATTACTTGGAACCAGGACAGCAGCCGTGTGACGGTGACCCAGGCCACGAGCTTCCCGTATGCCAGCAGCGTACGCATGACCGTGAGCTGCGCGAATCCTGTTACCATGACGATCCGCATCCGAGTGCCGTCCTGGGCAACGGACAAGGTGGACATCGTGGTTAATGGAGAACTCGCCGCGACGGGCGCGCCCGGCAGCTACGTGTCCGTCCGCAGGACCTGGGCGAATAACGACGCGATCGAGTTCACACTGCCCCTGCGGTCCACTACACCGGCTTGGACCAAGCCGCGGGTAATGTGGACCGCTACGCCCTGCTGCGCGGCCCGATTCTGATGGCGTTAAACGATGCCGAGGGGCGGATTCAGGTCGACGCCGCAGGCCTGCCGAGTCTCCTGATCCCTGTGGAAGACGGTCCCCTGCAGTATGAGGTCAAGGGAACCTCCTACCGGTTCGTGCCCTACTGGCAGGTGAAAGGGAGCTTCACCTGCTTTCCAATGATCCAGGATATCGCCGGCAAAAAGTTGTGCGGCAAGATATGAATTCCATGTTCTGTATTTCATTTTTAGCCGCCCATCTTTTTGCCGAACCAGCAGCCCAAGCGGGTGACAGCGTTTTCCAAGCCCTCGATGTCCGCGTCCCCGGTCGCTATCATGTCCTGCTACGGGGCCAGCCCCTGGACGCGCACAAGTCACTCGCGGTCAACCCAACGGATATCGAAGCCATGCCCATCCACCGCTCCGTTGAAACTACCCGCATCTCCCAGGAGGACTTCAAGCCCCTGGCCTACGAGGTCATGGAGCACGTCTATGCCATCCACAACGACTTCGGCCGCTTCTTCGACGAGCGCATTTACAAGCGTGAACTGGCCGACCGCCTCCCCGGCATCGAACTCGAACTCCAAGTCACCGTCACCTACGAGACCTTCTCGAAGCCTTACTTCCTCGACGTCCTCGTCCAGCGACGCGGTCTCTTCGCGTTCAAAGCCACCGACGGCATCCATCCGCGCCATCGCAGCCAAGCCTTCAACTACCTCCTGCTCTTCGACCTCACCCACGGCAAGATCATCAACACGCGCCCCGAACGCGTCGAATCCGAGTTCGTGAACTGCCACCAGCGTCTCGAAGACCTGCGTGACCCCACCATCGTCGACACCGCCTTCGATTCGAAGATCTCCGGAGCCGAGTTCTTCCGCGATATGCTCACCTCGCTCGTCCGCGACTGGGGTGCGGGGCTTGAAATCGGCCTGTTTGAGGAGGCACTGACGCACTTCCTTGGGGGCGAAGACAAAGTGAATGTTCCTGTACCCGTCATCGGCAAGAAGGGCCGTCTCTCCGACCAGAAGTTCCGTCTGTTGGCTCCCGACGTGGCTTTTAAGCTCACCGCTTTCCCTGAGCGACTTGAAGCATTCCAAGTGCACGCTCGCAAACTGCTTCAGCACACCACGCTCAAGGCCATACATTGGGCCAACATCACTCACCAGCAGGTCACCTTCACGACCATCCGGTAGGTCGATCACCGACAGAAATATGTGCGGCAAAATATGAATTCCGGTCCTCTGTCTGCCATCTT
>JAPLNJ010000634.1 GCA_026692885.1 Planctomycetota bacterium
GACCATCTCGACAAACCGGTGAAAGCCGGCGGGATTGAGCGCGGCAAGTTTGTGGCTGCCGAACAGACGCTGGGAGTCGTTCCATTCCTCGTGAACTTGGATCAAACGGATACCGTGGTCGCGCAGCCGATCAAGCTCCTGCTCGTCCCAGGCGTCGGGTTCCCAGGGCTTGCGGCAGGGATACTCGCCCAAGTTGTAGCAGCATTGGCCTGGCAGGTAGTTGGTAATCGAGTGCTTACGCAGACAGCTGCGGATTGCTCGCTGGCAAGTTCCGATATTCCGCAGGCGTGCCCGCTGGTCGGCCGCGGTGTACTCGGCCAGAACCGCCGGAACCCGCACCGGGACCAAGTTGAGTCTAGCGATCGGCTCAGCCCCGCCGCGGCGTCCACACACGAGCAATCCCGCAGCGGCCGCGCTGGCTTGCAACAATTCGCGTCGGTGCATCGCTTACTCCTCATACGGGCGGGTGGAAACAGTCTACCGGCCGTCCATGATAGGGCGTCGTCAGCCTCGCTGCAGCCCCACGCGCACAACCCACACGGAGTTCGTTTCAGGCGAATCGGCCGTGATGGCTTTCCATCCGTTGGGAATGCGATCGTAGATGTACAGCAAGTGGGCCTCGTCCAGCACAATGACCTCTGTGTACGACGAAGTGTTCCCGGCCGATTTGATTGGCTCATCCGGCCGGTGCGTGTTGTGATTTGCCAACAGGTCTACTCGCTGCCAGGTGGTGGCCGAGCCGTCTGGGTTCAACCACAGAAACAGACCGGGCCGCCCGCCGGACAAAGCCACCAAACCATCGGGCAGCACCGCCAAACTCGGCTGCACCGAATGCGCCTCTTTCAGTTGCAGTGGCTTCGTCCAGGTCTGGCCGTCATCGCCGCTGAGACATTGGCCGTACGGCACGCCTGAGTCAAGCCGGAACACGCACAGCAGACGACTGTCCTTCAACCGACACACGGCCGATTCGCAGGGACCCTCCCGGCCGGGCAGTTCACAGCGTTCGTCCGCAATCACGGCCCGGATCTTCCACCGCACGCCATCCGACGATTCAGACGCCACCAGGCTGTAGCGACTGGTGTCGCGGAAGTAACCGTAGAGCGTCGCCAGATACCCGCCGGCTTTCAACGGCACGGTCTGCCCGTTGCAGACGAAGCCGGAAATGCCAAGTTGCGGTGCCAGGGACTTGTCAGGCCGGGGCCAGCCCTCGATGGTCACGCCCGGCTGTACGACCCGGAGCGTCCGTTCGCCACGTGGGCAAAGTTGATAAGGTGCCCCCATCCCACCCTGCTCCAGCGGACGGAGATAGTAGGGCATCCACTGCAAGTCGCCGTTGGGCAAGATCAACGTACCGTCACCACCGAGTGCCTTGGACGGCGTACTCCACGTCAAACCGCCATCGGCCGACCAGGAAATCCGGCTCGTGCCTTGCGATACGTGTTCGTCGGCGTAGTCGGACATCATGGCCGCGAGTTCGCCCGTGCTGAGCCGCACCACGGTGGGAAACCAGAGATAGTCTTTGCTGCGGGCGACGAGGACTGGTTTCGAGAGCGTTACCTTCAGGCCGGGCATCTCGATGGTGTTGCCGGCCTGCCAGCCGCCGTCGGTGCGGGCCGGAGGCTCTGCAGTCCAGACCAGCATCTGCTTGTCCGCCAGGAGGCGTTCGCGCAGTTTGGTGTAATCAACGCGCTGCACCTCCACGTGCTCATCGATGGCGTGGGCTGCGGCCGTGGCGGCTGATTGGCCCAAGACCATGAACACCGGCTCCATCCGGATCGACCCGAACGCGATGTGCGTGGCCGACAGGCACACGGGCACGAGCAGATTGCTGCCTTGGTCGGTCTTCGGCACGATCGCTCGATAGCTGATCGGATAGGGCGTGAATCCGCCCACCTCAACATCGCCTTCATTCCGCACGTGGCCGTCCGCGTCGACGTACCGCTGGACGTGGTGCGAATCCATGCCGTAGGCGGCCAAGCCGATCGCGTCCTCCGCGGTGACCCGCCCCTGGCAGTGGTGCTGCGTCATCACGCAGTCGCTGACCATGCGTCGCGCTTCGCGGATGTATAGTTGCTCTTGCCACCCTTGCCCCTCGGTGAACTCATCCCGGCACATACCCCAGCGCGCGAACTCCCGACGGATGGCTTCCGGAATCCGCGGGTGGTTGGCCAGCGTCCACATCAAGCCCTGCTGGTACAAGCGGTGCCGTGCCAGGATCTGCACGCGTTGGTCGTAGGATGCCTCCGGGTAATCGTAGTTCTGCCCGATGAAGTCGGTGGAGAAGCCCAGGCGGTTGTTCGTATCTGTCTTGCGGTTCGGCATCGGCGAATTGATCCACGGCATGCCGCGTTCGCCGCCCTCGTAGTTTCGCAGCAGGAGTTCGTACCACCGTTCGTTGTAGCCCTCCGGCTTGTGAAACGGAATGCGGTTGTCCGGGTGATCCGTCAGGCACATGCGAAAACAACACGCCTGCACGCGGCGATCACCGCCGCCCTCGTCACCCGGACCTGTCGGATCGATGAAGGGCAGCAGGCCACTGCCGGGATCGCGCGGAGTGACGTAAGGGTCGAGGGCCGGCACCAGCTGGTGATACTCGGCGTTCTTCGTCTGCACGCCGTTGAGCGTCTCGTGGTATTGCGCGTTAGCCTCGCGGCCGACGGTATAGCTCACGTTCGCTGCCGCCATCAGATCGCCTTCGTAGGTGGCGTCGATGAACATCTGGCCGGAAAAAGTCCGACCGGATTCCATGCGGATGGCGATGATCCGCCAGAGAATCGAGCGTGTCATTGCCACGCCGGATTTCCGGTCGAGCCGTTCGCCGTAGACGACTTCAAGGCGATTCTCACGCACCCAGTCGTGGAAGATTTTCAGGGCCGCACTGGGCTCGAATGTCCACATGGTGTCTTCGCTTAACGCGGTGCGCGTCTGGCCGCTGTCGGCGTACGCGGCGCGAGTCTGCCATTTCCAGGCAGCCGGATCTTCGTAGTATTTGCGAACCGCTTGGTAGAACTCGCGGGCGATGCCGCCGATGGCTGCCTTGTTCCCGATGTCGGTCTGCCCCAGGCCGCCGGTAGTCAAACCGCCCAGTCGTCGCGTCGGCTCGATCAGCACGACCGACTTTCCCATCCGCCGGGCCTGCACCGCTGCCGCCACGCCGCTGGACGTTCCCCCATAGATCACGATGTCGCAGGCCGTCTCAGCGGCTGAGAGCCGACCTACGGCGACGCCCGTGATGTTCATCCCGGTTGGTGCGCTGAGAACGGAAGCTGCGAGAATGACCAACAGCAAGAACCTACGGTCGATCAATCTCCCCCAGGATTTCATGGCAGGACACTCCTTCTCCTCCCGCAGCGAGCGGGCGCGGAACGCATGGTTACTCCCCCATGACCGTCACCATTACTGTCCGCCGTCGCGGGCGCACGTCGCACTCCAAGTGAATGATCTCACCCACGTAGGCGATCGGGGCTTGGCTGCCGATGAAGGTGCATCCCTCGACCGCGATGTCCTTGATCCGCAGGGTGAGGTAGGAGCAGTCACTCAGGTGCCACGCCTCGGAACCGCCCTCGAAGAGCGGCGGGTTCTTCTCATCCGAGCCCTCAATGATGATGGGCTGCTTGACGGTGCCCTGTAGGTTCGCGGCCCACACGCCGGGACCGTAACGACCGGGGGTGATGCGGATGTGGGTACCGGGCTGAGCGATCTTGAGGGCCGCCCGCAGGGAGGCGTCGTCGCGGACCTCCACAGCCCGCTCAGCCGCCAGGGCGGGAGCCACTGCCAGTAGCACCATGACCAAGGCCAGCCAACAGGAGCAAATGAGGCAACTAACGCATGAGCCGGACGACGACATAGGGCGTTTCCTTGTTGAGATCCGGATAGATCTGACAGTTGCTTCGTCTGTC
>JAPLNJ010000635.1 GCA_026692885.1 Planctomycetota bacterium
AACTCCTGCTTCGAGCCGCGAGGCACGGTGCCGAAGTCGTGCGTCGTGACTCGGAACATCTCCCTGGCCCAGTCATGCGCCACGGCCTGCGAAGCCACGGTCAGTAAAAAGAGACACGCCCCAACACGCCAGTGTTTCACCGCCTGATTCCTCCTTCAACCACCAGCATCCACTCTTGATTCTTCCAGAACCTTCACCGGCTCACACCCGCGCCACAGCGCCAGCGCCCGTGCAGCGTGCGACAGGAAGGCATAATTCTGCTGCAGTTCCTGTTCGGGAAGCGCCTCCACGGTCCGTACCAGCCATTGGGCCGCCGCGACCAGGACCTTTCGCGGCGGCTGCACCTCCTGCGGCGCCAGCGCCCACCATTCCAGTACGTGCCCCGTCACCAACAAGCGATCTCCCAGTTGATCGCCGTCCCGTTTGCTCGGTTCGACCGTCGCCGGTTTGGCACGGGACCAGTCGTCGTTCCAGAAACCATCCGCATGCTGGTCTGCCACCAGCCTCTGCGTTGCCTCGTTCAGGAACTGGTAGACCCGCTCCCGTGTGTCCGGTGACAGAATGGGGATCTGCTCGTCCACACGCAGGAAGCAGACCAACCCGAAGAGCCGATGTTGGCCCCAGCAGACCCCACGCCGCCAGGGGTCGCGCATGATGCGCTGGGCCAGCCGGTCGAACGACAGCTGCTGCCCGTCCGTCGCCCGCCACTGGGTGGTGGGAGGCAAGAACAGGACAGACACGTTCGCCGACCACTCATACTCCTCCTGAAAGAGGTTGAACTCCCGCAACGTCTGTTCCACCAGGGCCCGATACGTCGTTTCCCGCTCCGGTGTGACCACGGGAAACGACAAGGGTGTGCCGACTTCGGCCAAGCAAGCTACGGTGTGATCGGTGTGGGAACTGGTCGCCAGACCCTCCTTGGTCCGCACCGCGACTCCCGGCCCCTTGTCGATCAGTAGGGCAGGCTCAGCCGGACCATAGAGTTCGGCAAAGCGGCGGTGATCGACGAGCAACCGCCGTAATTCTGCGCCCGAGACGAACTCCGGTTCTTTGAACTCAGCGGTCGCTTCCCAACAGCGTAACGCGTGGTCGACATTCGCTAATAGGGTTTTCTTTCCGTCCAGTCGCGGACGCAATCGCAAGACCACGCGGCGTAATTGCTCGTCCGTGACCACGTCCGGGCAGTCGTACCGCGGCCGGATCGTCAGCGGTTCTTCGCGCAATTCCGGCAATTGGGGCGGGCGGAGGAACTCCCGCGATCCCGCCACGCCTGCTGCGGCGAACAACGCGAGCACGACGACCTGCAATGCCAGGAAAAGCCAGGGGCCGCGATCAGATCCAACGTGAGGAGCGTTCTTGATGGCCATCGTTACTGTAGGACCCATGCTGGACGGATTTCCAAGTGCACACCACCGCAGGTCGTTTCCTGCGCGACATCACCTCAGGGATCCGGGGGACTTGTTGCCGGCTCCACACGCGCGAACACGATGCCGGTCGAGTCTTCATATTCCGACCGCCATTCGCGAGAACTCTGCAGGTATCCCAGCAAGGTCTTCTGACGCCGCTTGTCGAGGACCACGGTTTGGACGCCGTACCGGCGGAGGACGTTGTTCCAGCCTTCGCGAGTCTCGCGGACGATGCGGTAGTCGATCCAGACGGACCGGGGTACGAGGTGCATGCTGGACGTCATAAACACCTGGAGTCCCGGTGGGCCGTCGCAGGTCAACCAATCGCCCCACCAATGCGGGTTGAAGATCTGACCTGGCGGCGGTTGCTCACGCAGGAATTGGCTGAGTTCCCAGGGGACCGTGGCGGTGTAGATTTGGTCGGAAGGACGCGGTTCGCGGCTGCCCACGAGTGTGGAGGCCGGCGATAGGGCGAAAGCAATCCATAGCATTAGCAGAGCGATGACCGAGCAGCTCCAGGTCCGACGGGCCGGTAGGCCCCCCAGGAACCGTGACGCAGGTTCGGCAGTGGCGGCCCAGCGCTGTCGCAGAAAATGCCCGACACGTATCGCCAGGTCGGCGACGTGTGGTGTGGCGACCACCCCATACACCGCCGCATACCACCAGATCAACCTCGCCCCGCGCGCCGCCGCCAGGCTGAAGGCCACGACCAACAGCAGATCTGCGGCCGGCAGACGCCGACGGCTCAGGCGAAAGAGAAGCAGCAAAAGGAACAACGACACGAGCACCTCTCGACCGCCCGCCTCCAGCATCACCAGACGTTGCCACTCCGCGACTTCGCTCAATTGCTCGAAGTCGGCAAACCACAGCAGGTACAGTACCAGACGCACGCCGTACGGGTTCAGGCAGGCGGCGCCCAGGGCTAGTTCGCCGAGGCCCATCCAGCACCGGACGGCAGGGTCGGCGAGCACGGCCCGTAGGCTGCGTTCGCGCCAGGCGGTCTCCCAGATCGCTCCCGCCGCCCAACAGCCTAGGACCAACAGGCCGCAGACGAACGAGCTGTGCAGATTGGCCCACAGCGCCAGAAGGACCGGAATCCCCAGCCATAACTCCCACCGAATCCCGCGACGCGGCGAGACTTCCGATGCCTCGTCGCCATCGGCCAGACGGTCTCTCACCAACAGCCACAACAGGATTGCGATACAAAGCGTCCCGAACATTTCCGGACGTGCCGTCGCGGTGCGATTCCAGCCGATGACGGCCACGATCAGCACGCCGCAGTGCGCAACCAGAAGGCTGCGGCTTTGCAGGTAAAACGTCCGAGCCAGCACCAGATACGCTGCCAATACCATGACAGTGAATAGCGCCGACAGGGCTTCTGGGCCACCCCACTGCACCATGGCGCCGAGGAGCACTCGGCTCAGCCAAGCCGTGTCAATGACGGGCAGGCCCGACAACGGGGCGTAGGGATCTATGCTGGGCAACGTCCAGTTCTCTAGGATCCAACGGCCCCACGCCACGTGTCCCCACAGATCCGGTTCCCGAAGCGGGGCGTTGTTGAGAACGTAGAACACGGCCCCCCAGAAACCGACGACCAGTAACTGCCAAGAAGCGAGGTGCCAAGACGGGTTCCGCGATTCCTGCGCCCAGCGTTGTTCGCCCGAATGCTCGCTGTCGACCATGCTCATCGCTGCCTGTCTCAAGTGGGGCATCAGGGATTGCCGGGGGACCGTCAAACTGCGGCGGCATGCATCCCGAGGCCGATCCTCTGAGGAATTTCGTGACGATCTTCTTTCGCAACCACTGACGCGCGGGCTTGCGCCGAACCTCTAGGCTCCGGTAAAATTTCCAAAAGGGGGCAGTATCTGTGCCCGGCGGGCCACGGCATCGCCCCAGACCGAATAGCGACCCGCGCCCGCTTTCGCCAGACGCCTGCCCCCAAGCTGCTCTCGAATCCGGCTCAGCGTGTCCGGTAGGCCCGTGGGCGACCCGCCGCAGGCGAAGTCGCGGGTTCATTCCTCCGCACGGGCGGTCCCTCTGCGGCGACTTGATCCGTAAACGGGGCCAACTCGGCGCCGCGCTGTCCCGGTTTGCCGCCGAACACCCGTTC
>JAPLNJ010000636.1 GCA_026692885.1 Planctomycetota bacterium
GTCCAGATCCTGGTAACCCAGCGCGTGGCCCATCTCGTGCATTACCACCGTCAACAGGTCCACACCCGGCGGAGGCTGGCCCAGCACGTACTCGGAATCCTCCCACGGCGTGGGATCAATGAACCAGCCGCGGCCGGCCGCCCGCTGGTCGACGACGATCAAGTTGTCGGCCGAATCGGTCGACGCCAACCCCAGGCCGGGCAGATCGGTGACGCCGCAGGCCACCATCTGCAGCGTCGCTAACTGGGCTTCGGTCAGACCAAAGGCCTGCCAGCGGGCCCGCGCCTCCGCAACGATCGGTCCCAGTGCCGACAAGGTCAGAACCGCACCGTGAGCAGCGGCAGCCGGTGCCTCGGGATCCAACAGCTGGGGATTATTCACAGGCACAGTCGCGCCCTGCGAGATGGCCAGCGCATCCAATGCGAAATACGGATTCACGCCGCCCGTGGCCGTGAACCTCAGTTCCAGCACGCCGTCGTTATTGCTGTCGGCAGCGAGGGTTAAGGTCCAGGCCTGGAACACGTTGGGCAGCGGCTTGGGGAAGTTGATCGTGGCGCCGTTCTCGGCGGTGATCGTGATGGTCGTGGGACTGGTCGGCAGATTTGCCGCATCACCGCTGCTGCCTTCCATGAAGGAGGGTCCTGATCCGCCCAACAGGCCCCCACTGAGGTTGTCATCGGTCGGTTCGCCAAACAACGCTCGGATAGTGTAGAACGGGCCCGGTAAGCCGCCCGTGACTTCGACTTGGAACGTGGCGTCCTGCGCTGAGTGGAAGTCGCGGCGTAGTTTGTCGGTAGACTGCAGCTTGTCGACCGCCATCACGGGCGTCGTCAGCAGCCAGCCGTAGCCGGTCGTGGTCGTGTAGACCGAGCTCGGCAGCACGGGGACATAACCGGTTGCCGTCGGCGAACTCGAGCTATTGAAATCGAATCGCCGGTAGCCGATCGGGTCCGTCGGGCTGACGGTCGTATAAACCTGGTTGTACCTCTGCGCGACGGTGCCGTACGAGCGGCCTTCCAGTTCCCAGGCTTCGATCGTAGCCGTCCCCGCACCGGCCGCACCGCCGGTCCCCGCCGGTCGCTGGATGCCAAAATGGAACACGCCGGTGGCGTCGCTGAGAATTTGCACACCCATCAGGTAACTATCGAGATCCGGGAGCACGTTGCCGCTGGCGTCCAGCCCCACGAGCGTGCCGTTGGTCGTCTTGACCGTGATCACCGCGTTCGGTACCGCATTCCAGCCCGTGTAGGCATCGACCGTCAACCCGTCGGCCGCCAGTATGGGCGGAGCGGGCACCGGCGGAGCCGGCAAGGCGGGCGGCGGAGGCAGTGCTACAGCCGTCGGCAGCGGACCGTTCCACTCCATCAGGATCTGTCCCACCGACGTCACCGGCCGGATGTCAACCGCATTGATCGCCGCACTCCACCAGGTGTTCGTGCCGGTGTAGCGCATCTTCACCTGCAGTTGACCGGTAAGCGAGTCCACCCCGCTGGGCAGCACCTCCACATCGCGGAACACG
>JAPLNJ010000637.1 GCA_026692885.1 Planctomycetota bacterium
CCGATTGTCGAACAGGCGTTTGGTAAGCTTGGCGAGCAGCAGGTCCTTTGGCACCGACGGCGATGAATCGCGCAATTCAGCCGCCACCCCTTCTTCTGAGGCAGTCACCAATAGGTTGATTTCCCGGACATGCGCCCCGCACACATCCCGCAAGTAAGCGCGGCACCGTTTGGGATCGGCGCAGATCTCGCGCCCGTAACGGGAGATCATCTCAGCGAGCTTTTGCCGAGGCACGTCAGTCATCGATCACTACCTCCGTCAAGGGTGGTGATCTCGCAACCCAGTTCGCCGCATCGCCCGCACCAGGGGCAGGTCACTTGCCGGGACTCACAGTCCCAGCAAGCGATCTTGCCGCAATCGCAGCGAAAGAAGCTGTGGGCAGAGCAGTGAGGACAGCCCGGAAAAACGTCCGCCACCGTGAAACTGCCGGTCATTTGCGTCTTCTCGTAGCCCTCACGTTTGGCGACCGCTTCCTTGATGGCAAAAGACCAGGTCGCCGCCCACTGATTCTCACCCCTCCGCTCCAATCGAATGCCAAACCCCTGCTTGGACCGGCTGCAGCGGCTGAGGACAATCACGATGTTGCGTGTGGTTCCGGCCATGAGCGACTGCCTCCTAGTAACGGATCTCTCCCTCAGCCTTGCCAAAGTTCACCTTGACCTTCAGACCCAGCGGCACACTGCGCCCCGGCTCGACATCTTTCAGCGAACCATCCGCCATAGTCGCGACCCACTTTTCCTGAGTCAGATTCTTCAAGCCCCAGACGCTCAGGTCCGTGGGGTGCTGGACGACCTCAGCCACGGGCTTGGTGAAATCGAAGTCTTTACTGCTGTCCAGATGGTGCGGATAGAGCTTGCCGATATGGGTGAGCATGACGATCGACTTGCCGATGCAGAAGTGGTAGGGGAGTCGTAGCTCCTTCTTGCACTTCGCTTCCCAACAGATTGCAGGTTTGCCGCCCGACGTCTGCACCGCATCGGCATCGTAGAAGTTCTCGTTCCCGCAACGTGGGCAAAAATAGATCGAGTCACGGAGTCGAGACAGTACCTGTCGCCACTCGCCTTCCATGACGCGTCCATGCTCCGGATCGCGAATCCCGTCAGTAAACGCCTTGACAAAGGTGTCTCGCAGGAACTGGGGATAGATCGGCCAGTACGTCAGCGCGTTCGCCCCCGCCTCGCCCGATGGGTCCCTGACTGCTTCGTTCGACTTATCGCTCGGATCGAAGATGAATATGGGCTCGTGGCCCTGGAGTTTGGTGCGTGCGACAAGATCCCAACAGCGAATCGAAAGAATCTTCCGACCGACCAGCGGGTGGTGGACGTGAAAGATGTAGAACAGGAGCACGGCCAGAGAAAAAAGGTCCGTCTGCCGACTCGGCAGCGATTCACCGCGCACGATCTCCGGGGCCATGAAGTCTGGCGTCCCCAATACGCTTACCCTTGGTGACCGGTTCTCAGTCACATTGTCGTTGTCGCAGATCAGCACCTCGCCCGTGTCGGGGTCGAAGAACGCATTCCCAAAGGAGATGTCGCGATAACATAGTCCCTTCGCATGGAGCTTGAAGAAGTTGTCGGCCAGGGCCAGTCCCACGGTGACCAGTTCACGGAACTGCGGGTCAATCCTGTTCATCATCAGGTCGAGCAGGCCCTTGAAACGTTGGTCGCGCAGCCGCATGAGGTAGCCAAAGCCGGCCACTCCCGGGGCATCGGCAATATCCAACGGCCAAAGGAACGCGTCGCTGGGGGGTGTTTCGTGGATCAGCTTCTCCAAGGAGTCGCGTTGTTCGTCGGAGACGGCGTGCGGAAAGTACCACTTTAGCGCAAACGACCCCCCGGTCCATTTAGCGGCGTAGACTTCGCCCTGACCGCCACCGCCCAGGAACTTCTCGACCTGGCACGGCTGACCGGAAATCTTGGTCTGCACAACCTGGCCCAGTTTCAGCAGTTCGTTCATCGATTGGTCCTCGCGTTTTCCGAGCGGATTCACCTTGGATCGGGGTCATGCCAAAGGCGGATGACGTATTTTTCATGACATCGCCAGGCCGCTGTCCAAAGCTCCGTCAGCGATTGGACCAGCTTCCGACGACTCGGAAGGCACGGCCGCCGCGTGCCCGGCAGCGTCACCTTGGCCCAATAGTGCCAAGCGGGGCTCCATGCGGTAAACGATACCCACTGTCGCATCGTCCCCACTCCCTGCTGCAGTCGCCTCCTGGAGCCAGCCGGGCAGGTCTCTCTGGATCGCGTCTCCGCCGCCTTCGGCCCGCAGCATCTCCAACAGATCGGCTCCAACTTTCAGAAAGCCCGCACGAGACCTGAACGAGTTGGGATACCCGTCCGTCGAGAGTAGCACGATTCCCGGAAGTGACCCGCCCAGATACTGGAAGTGGAAGCGGAACTCTTCCTGCGCCTTGTCCATACAGAGCGACGTGGTCTCGTTGGCGATCAACGTCGGGTCCCTGTCAATCGGCTGGCTGACCTCGCCGGTGGCGTCCGAAACGACGAGGATTTCGCCATCGCCCAGTTGCAGGTAGACGATGAAGCCGTTGCCGATCGCGGTCACCAGTAGCGTGCTGCCATAGGCCGTCAGGTGTTTGCCTTCACGCGTCAGCGACTGGCTCGCACCCGCCCCTGCGTCCCTGTCCAACCGCTCCAATTCCTCCGGCTGAAAGGGGTTGGCCTGGAAATGCTGCTCTACTGTCTCCTTCCATCGCTCCACGATCCGACAGGGCAACTGCCGTTCCGCGAGGCTCTTGATTGCAGACGGCGAGGCAGCTTCTCTGGTATCCTCTAGGAACTCTCGACACACCGATACAGCCACGTCCACGGCGAAGTCGGCACCCGTCTTGCTGCGAAAGCTCTTCGCGCTGCCATGTCCATCGGCGACGGCCAGGACCACCGGCGGGGCACCGCAGGACACTGGCGAGTCACCGCTCGGCTCGGGGAACGATTTTGCTGCGTCCTGATTCGGCAGATCCTGGCGGACGTGGGACGAGCCCCGTTGTGTGCTGGCGATCACCCGCCACCGCGAAGACTTCAATGTCGGTGGCATGACGGTCCGCTCCTAACAGCTAGAAGACTTCATTAGCAGACGCTGGCGGCACGTCGCTGGGAGGGGCCGGAATGGGAACGTTCAAGCCGAAATCCGCTTGGTCTTTCATGCGGCTAGCGGGACTGGAGGCGGCTTTCAACGGCACCGTCGACGCCCACTTGATCTTCTTCACGAGGTCGGAAGCATTTGTCGCCTGGAGTGGCTTCACTTCCGGATGGCCGATAAACTTCTGCAGGACTTCGAGGTCGGCGTCGTCGCCAATCGCCACGGCGATGCGTACAGCCCGCTTTCCCCAGGGCTCATCCATCAGCCTCTTCAAGCCACTATTGAAATCATCCGTCGGCTGGCCGTCCGAGATCAGGATCAAGACCGGGGGCAGACCTCGCTCCGGCATGTTTTCCAACTTCAAGGCTTTGGCGACCTCGTCGAGTGCCTTGCCCATATCGGTGACGCCGTCGGCGTTCAGGTCCGTCCACTTGAAGTCGTGCACTTCGGTCGGCTGGGAAATATGCCACGTAGCCGAGTCCGAGAACTTGATCGCCCGCACCATCACCTGGGCGTTGGGGTTCTCATCCGCCACGTCCTGCATCGGCTTGATGGCCTCGCGGATGGCGAAGTTCAACGCTTCAATCTTCTTCCCCTGCATGGACCCGGAGCAATCTGCAATCCAAATGAACTGGAGTGGCCGGGCCGCCAGCTCTCCACCAGGACGGTTACCCATGACATCCCCTTTCTCAAGAATCGCGAGTTCGTCGCGTCAACCGACCGTCATGCGCCGTGGACGGATTCCACGTTGCCTTAACCTCGCAGGCTTGTCACCACAACGCCCGGCCAGATTAGTCTTCCCTTGTTGTGGATTCAATCCCCCTAGGCAAAACTAGGCAAAACTAGGCAAAACTCAAACGCCTGCCACGACGTGGGCTTCAGGGCCGGGGCTGACTGGGGGTGTTGTCATCTCGATCGCTCCTGCGAAGGACGATCCGATTTTCGATTCTGGATGAACTGTGGTGGCATCACCCGCCTGGAGTCGTACGGTTCGACTGGGCGCATGGACCTGGTCCCGGCCGAGCACTTGGCCTTCCTGCTATCATGCCGCACGTACCTCGAGACGAAGCGGCACTTCTTCGTCCACGCCAGCTACGAGCCGGCTGTCCCGCTGGATCGACACAAGCTCCACACGCTCCGCTGGCTTTCGCTACGGGACTACGTTCCGCCGACGCCGCACTGCTCCGGCAAGGTCGCCATCGTCGGCCACACGCCGCAACCCGAAGTCCTGGACCTGGGTTACCTGAAGTGCCTCGATACCGGATGCTGTTTCGGCGGGTGGTTGACGGCGATGGACCTGGACAGTCGGCAGGTCTGGCAGGTAAACGAAAGGGGCGAGTTGCGGGGTTGAGTTGGCTCACTCCGGCCCGGATGGTAGGGTGTGCAGTATTTCACCCCAGACGCTCCGTCAAGTCGGCCCGAAGCCATGACCGAAGATCGCGTGAGCATTTAAACAGCCCCGGAGACAGCGAAGTCAGGAGGCAGATCCGACCGGATTATCCGGTGGGTGCTGATCGCCATCGGAATCTACAGCGGCCTGCTGGTCACGCTGCTGAACGTTTTCATCCTGTCCTCCGGCAAGGTCAATGCCCGCAGATCACGAGAATCTTGTTGCCGATTCCTTGGGCGGCATCTCCCAGCCCCTCTAGCGATCATAGGCCAGCCGCGGCCTTCCCCGGCCAGGACCAGTTCACCAGATCGTCGCTCCAGGCGATGCCGAGGCTGACGTGGTTGGCCCAGCCGCCCCACGGGTCGCCCTCCGGCCAGCGGGAGCCGTGGAAGAACATCAGCGCCTTGCCGACACGCGGTTCTCGGCTCTGGTCCAGAACGAACCCCGCGGTAAGCCGCCCCTTGGCCCAGTCCCAATCTTCCAGGCCCAAGGTGAGCACGCCGCAGTCCCGCCAGGTCTTCATGTCCTTCGACCGCTTGACGCCAA
>JAPLNJ010000638.1 GCA_026692885.1 Planctomycetota bacterium
CGTGCTGTCGATGGCTTTCTGCACGGCCGCTTTCACCCCCATCGGCCGAATCGAGAACACGTTCAGGGCCGTGGTGTCACGAACCACAGTGGGATTCTTCAGCCCTTCGATCAAGTGTCGCCCGACGTCGAAACTGGCGGGCGTCACCAGGGCCAGCCAGAGGCTCGACAGGTACGGCGTCAGCACCGGCACGGAGATGAGCCAACGCCGCAGTTCTTTCTGACGGGCGTATTCCCGGATCAAGTCCCCGTAGCTGACGACATCGGTGCCCCCGATCTCGAAGATGCGACTTTCGCCCGGTGGCAAGTCCAATGCCGCCACGAGGTAGGCCAGCGCATCGTCCACGGCGATTGGCTGCGTGGGCGTCGTGAGCCAACGGGGACAGAGCATCACCGGCAGTCGATCCGTCAGGGACTTCATCAACTGGTACGACAAGCTACCCGCCCCGACCACCACGGACGCCCGGAACTCCACGGTCTCCACGCCGGAGTCTCGCAGGATTTTGCCGACCTCGTGGCGACTGCGAAGGTGCGGGGAGAGCTTCGGGTCGGCATCGTCCCCCAAGCCACCCAGGTAAATGATGCGGCGCACCCCGGACTTCTTTGCGGCCCCGGCAAAGTTCATCGCCGCCTGCCGGTCCTCCTTCTCGAAATCCTTTGAGCCGGACATCAGGTGGACAAGGTAGTAGGCGGTTTGCACGCCCCGCAATGCGTCATCCAGCGAGGGAGCATCGAGAACGTCACCCTGGACGATCTGGGTAGTTCCCGTGACACGGGGCCGCACTTTGTCAGGATGTCGGGCGAGGCAGCGGACGACCACCGGCAGCCGCTCCAGGAGCGGCAGGAGCCGACCGCCGACGTACCCGGATGCGCCCGTCAACAGCACGACGGTGGCGTTTGGGTCTCCAGACGTTTTCAGCTCCAGTGGCGGCATTTGGCTTCGATCCGACTCCCGGTTGGGAAACGGGTTACTTTGCGGCTACCATGTGACATGTGCATTTTACTGTTCACGGCAACCCAGGATAGGCTTCGCTGCGGTCGAGATCGAGGGTGAGGATGTTGTCGTTGAGAAAACCGTCTGCCGATGAAGTCCACCGGTTCTTGCGTGAGCAGGCAAAGCTGGGCTTCACGTATGCGGCAGTCGGTGCCACGGCGAATTGGCCGCCCGCTGGTTACGTCGTGGACCACACCCGGATCAAGCTGGGTGACGGGGAGGTCGTGTTCCAGGCAGCACGAGCCGCCTTGCAGCGCTGGGACCAATTCCGGCTAGGTTGGCTCGAAGCAGGCCCACCAGGAACGCCGATCAAGACCGGCGAGGTCGTGGCGATACTGGCCAATGCCATCGGGCTGTGGTGGCTGAATGGCTGCCGGATTGTCTACGTCGTGGACGAATCCGGGCCGATCAGCAAGTTTGGTTTTGCCTATGGCACCTTGCCCGACCATGCGGGGACCGGCGAAGAACGATTCCTGATAGAATGGGACCGGGCCGACAACAGCGTGTGGTTCGACATCCTGGCTTTTTCACGGCCGCACCACTTCCTGGCCCGGCTGGGCTATTTCCTGGTTCGTCGCACGCAGAAGCGATTCGGACGGGAATCGGCGGCAGCCATGCTGCGGGCCGTCCGTGATGGTGGACCTGCGTAATATGAAATGGTGAAAGTAGGATGAAACGAAACAAGGGTGCAACACGCTCGCTGCCACGCACACCAGCTTCATGGCTTGCCGAGATCAAGTTGGCCGTCGCCGATGCTCGGGAGGCGAAACCGTTTGGCCTGCTGACGGGCCACGAGGTCACCGAGGCCGATCTGTTTCATCTGGCCCCGCTGGTGGCCCTTAAGTTCCGAAAGCGCAAAATCCAGGGACCGGAAGCGATGCGAGTGACGAAAACCGCCCTGGCGAACTACGTCGTGAACTCGGACCCGGATGGCATCGATCACGGCCTGGAGGCCAAGCCGATGTTGGCCTTCGTCCTGTGCTACGTCGCCGCCCACTTGGCCCTCGACCTGTTGGACGAATCGCAGGCCGAAAGTATCTTGACGTACTGCGAGGAACACTTGGACGAACTGGACGCCGGAGCGTGACGGACTGCTGTTCCTGATGATGTCACCCCTGGGCGATGAACGGCAACCACAGAAGGAAAACCCATGACAGAAGGTCGGATCGTAATCATCCCGTTTCTCCACGGCAAACTCACCGCTGATGGCCGCCTGACCGAGCCAGACATCGACGCCATTCTGGAGAAGTGGCTGGACCGCCACCCAGAGTTCCGAGACCGGGAGTTC
>JAPLNJ010000639.1 GCA_026692885.1 Planctomycetota bacterium
CCCCGGCGACCCCCCGGCCGCCGGCTGGGGCCTCGCCCGCGTGACGGGCTACTGGACCACGCCCGCGGACACCCTCGACCCCCGCGGCCAACCGACGAACGCCCGCTGGTACGGCCAGCCGGTAAACTTGCCGGCCAATGACCCGGCGGCCGGGATCCCGTTGCAGCTGAGCGACGGACTGCACGTATCCCAAGTCCAACTGACCCTACACTACGACCCGAGCTTGCTCGGAGTGCAAGCCTTTGCCCTGAGCAGCAGCCTGGCCGCGGCTGGCGCTCAGGCCGAGTTCAGCGTCGTGTCACTGGGCACGGTCACGTTAAGTGTCACCGCGCCACAGACCTTCGCGACCGCGTCCGGTTCGCTGACCGTGGGGTCGTTCACGGCCGCCGTGCCGGCCACGGCGTCCTACGGTGGCAAGCACGTGCTGGACATCACTGATTTGCACGTGTTCGACGATGCCGCCGTTCCGGCCGAGTTGCCGACGGTGGATGACGACGCGATTCACGTGGCGGCGTTTTTCGGGGACACCAGCGGCAGCCGCGGCTACAACTCGCCCGATGTGACGCTGGTCCAGCGGGTGATTGGGCAGCTCAACACGGGTTTCAGCGCCTACCAACTGGCCGATCCGCTGCTGCTGGCGGACATCACGCGGAACGGAAAACTGCAGGCCAACGACACGGTCAGCCTCCAGCGACTGATCGGCCAGGTGCCGGTGGGCAACGTGCCGGCGCTGCCTACGGACATCACGCCGCCGACGGCCTCGGGAGCCGATCCCACGATCTACATCCCGCGGGATCTGTCAGGTTCGCCAGGCGATACCATCACGGTGCCTGTCAAGCTGCTGGTCACCGAGCCTGCGGGGATCACGCTCAGCGGCTTTGATATCGTGTTGGCGTACGATCCGGAGGCCCTGACTGTGACGGCAGGACAGCTGGGCTCGTTGCTGTCCAATCTGGGATTCAGTGGCCAGCTGACGTATCCAGCACCCGGCAAGCTGATCTTTACGGCATCTTCGCCCACCGGCAGCGGACGGTTGGCGTTTGGCACCGAAGGAGCCTTGGTCAACCTGACGTGTACGATCAATTCTAATGCGACTCCGGGGACCCTGGCGCTAAACCTGCTCGAATCCTCCGGGGCGACCAGCACCGGGCTGTTCGACAACAGCCTGCAGGAGTTGGTGCTCTTGCCGACACCCACGAATGGTGCGGGCGACAGCGTCGATGGGCTGCTGACCGTGTTGGGAGCGGCGAGGGTCTACGTCGCGCAAGTTCAGAGCGCCCTGCCGGGTACTACGGTGACGGTGGCGGTAGGAATCCAGGTCACGAAGCCGGCCGGGATTACGCTCAGCGGTTTCGATCTCGTGCTGAGCTACGATTCGACGGTACTGACATTGGGTATCGCGCAGATCGGCTCGCTCGTGAGCGGGTCCCAATTCAGCGGCTTCTTAAGCAACCCGGAGCCGGGTATCTTGATCTACACTGCCTCGGCGTCGACCGGCACCGGACTCCTGCCGGTGGGAACGAGCGGCGACCTGGTGACGATTTCATTCACCGTAGCGGGAGATGCTCCGGCAGGCACGACCCCCATTAATCTCCGTCGCTCGTACGGTGCCGCGCAGAGTGCCGCGTTCGACAACGATTTGGAAACGTTGCTGCTGGCGCCTGCGCCTACGGATACGGCCACGGATAGTGTGGATGGACGCGTGCTGGTCAAGGAACTGCCCACCGTATCGTTCACCTCCGCCAGCCAGTCTCACCTGGAAGACGTTGGCACCATGACCGTTACCGTGGAACTATCCGCGATCCACACCTTAGACGTCACGATCCCGTTCACGCTGGGAGGCACGGCCACGCAAGGCGCCGGCCAGGACTACACCATCACGCCGAGTCCCATCACAATCGCCGCTGGTCAGACGCGAGCGACTATCACCATCGCGGTCAACGACGACCCTATTGTCGAGAACGATGAAACGGTAAACGTGACCTTGGGCGTTCCCACCAACGCCCTCCAAGGCTCAATCACCCAACACACGGCCACCATCAAGGACAACGACCCTCCCGGCTTCACAATGGCGATCACAGGCGGTGACACGACCGTCTCCGAAGCGGGTACGACGGACACCTTCGCGGTGGTCTTGAACCGGCAGCCGTTGTCCAACGTCGTGCTCGCGGTGAGCAGTAGTGACCCAGGCGAGGCCACGGTGGACAAGGCCACG
>JAPLNJ010000640.1 GCA_026692885.1 Planctomycetota bacterium
GGTCAATATGGTCACCGTCGCGGCGGCCAACGATAGCAACCTGACCGACAACGCGGCCACCGACAGGGACAACCTGACGCCGCAGAACAACGTGGGCGTGACCAAGGTGGATGACAAGGGCGGGTCGTCGATCACCAACAGCATCGGCACGGTCGTGCCCGGCACCAGCTTCACCTACACCATCACCGTCAGCAACGCCGGACCCAGCACGGCCCCCAACGTGACGGTCATCGACCCGGTGCCCGTCGGCCTGGCGTCCTTCGTCTGGAGCGGCAACGGCAGGACCAGCCAGTCCGGCGCCATCAGCGACAGCATCGTCCGCCTGGCCCCGAGCGCAACGGTCGTCTACGAGGTGACGGCCACGGTCGATCCGTCGGCCACGGCCCAGTTGGTCAATACGGTCACCGTTACGGCGGCCAACGATACCAACCCCACCAACAATACGGCCACGGACACGGACACCGCCCGATTGCTCGCCGATCTGGCGATTAGCAAGACGGACGGTTCGGCGACGTACACACCGGGCTTGGGTCTGACCTACACGATCGTGGTCAGCAACAACGGTCCGTCGAATGCGGTGTGGGCCACGGTCGCGGACACGTTTGACTCCGCGCTGGGCACGCCTTCCTGGACGGCCAGCGGCACGCTCGGCACGGTCTTTGTGGCCAGCGGTTCGGGGAACCTGGCACAGCCGGTCAGCATTCCA
Organism: Planctomycetota bacterium; assembly: GCA_026692885.1. Next base: position 707 of record JAPLNJ010000640.1, read on the forward strand.
GTCAACGGCTCGATCACCTACACGGTCACGGTGGCCAAAGTAAACCCGACCAAGACGGGCAATTTGGTCAACACGGCCACGGTGACGCCGCCGGCCAACGTGACGGACCTCACGCCGGGCAACAACTCGGCCACGGACACGGACACTGCCGGACTGATCGGCGGGCGGGCCTGGGTGGATGTTAACGGCAATGGTCAGCAGGACGCGGGCGAATCGTCGCTGACGCAGGTGTCGGTGAGCCTGAGCGGCACGAGCGGGTCGGGCTTAACGATTACCGGTGGGCCGGTGCTGACGGACGCACAGGGCCTGTATCAGTTTAATGGTCTGGCACCGGGCGACTACACGGTCAGCTTCACCGCGCCGGCCGGCACGCAGTATGTGCTGACGGCGGCCAACTTGGGCAGCGATGCCACGGATAGCGACGCTCTGCCGGCCGGCGCCGTCAGCGGTACGACCGGCCACTACACGCTGGCCAGCAACGAGGTGAACAGCACGGTGGCGGCCGGTTTCTACGCGGCAGTCTTGATCGGCGACTACCTGTGGCTGGATGCGGATGGGAACGGCCTGCAGGACGCGGGACAAACGGGGAAGAATGGCGTCACGATGAACCTGTTGGATGGCAGCGGGAAGCCGGTGCTGATCGGCGGGGTGGCGGTGACGACCACCACGGCGCACAACAACACGACGAGTAGGGACGGGTACTACCAGTTTGCGAATCTGCCGCCGGGGACGTATCAGGTGGCGGTGGACGCCGGCAACTTCCTGGGTCAGGGGACGTTGGTGGGCTTCACCGCCACGCCGACGCTGGTGGGCGGGGACCGCGCGATCGACAGCAACGACAGTCCCAGCGGAACGCTCCCGTCGACCTTGGATTCGGGTCAGAGCGACCAGACCATCGACTTCGGCTACTACCAGCCGGTGACGCTGGGAGACTACGTGTGGGTGGACACGAACGGGAACGGAGTGCAGGATGCCACGGAGACGGGGAAGAACGGCGTGGTCGTAAGTTTGCTGGACGGCAACGGAGCCCCGGTCAAGGATGCCGAGGGGTTGGCGTTCACCAGGACCACGGGCAACCATCCGACGACAGGTTCGCCCGGCTACTATCAATTCAGCAACCTGTCGCCGGGGACATACGAGATACAATTCAGGCTGCCAGCCGGTTATGCGTTTAGCCAGCCGTTGCTGGGCGGGAATCCGGCCAAGGACAGCGAC
>JAPLNJ010000641.1 GCA_026692885.1 Planctomycetota bacterium
GGCCGCGCATAGAACATAGCGGCCGGCCAGTAGGAGTTGCTGCCATAATACTCCATCTGCTCCGTGCCGTCCGGGTTCATGTGGAACAGGATCCGGGAGAAGGCGTGCGGCAGATCGGTGTATTCCCAACGCAGATACAGCACCCGGCCGTTGTTCAACACGGTCGGACACCAGTCGTGATCCTGTTCGACCGTCAGCTGCCGGATCTTGCCGCTCGTATCCCGCAGATACAGATTAGCCACGTGGCCCTCGCCATTGACGCACGGGATGCCGGCAAAACAGGCGGTCGAACTGAAGATGATTCGCCCGTCGGGCAGGTAACAGGCGTCGTAGTTGTCTACATCCGGCTCGTTGATCAGCGGCAACTCGTGGAGCCCCGACCCGTCGATATTGATCTCGAACACCCGCCATCGGCCGGCGGCGTTGGGCATCGAGAACATCAGCTGCTGGGCGTCGTAAGCGAGACGCACGTCGCCGACGAATTCGCCGTGCGCCGGTTGATAGAGCGTGGTTCGCTGACCCTCCGGGCGGACCGGCGACAAGACGACGATCTGATTGTCGTAGCCGGTTGGCGGCAGGCTGGAATTGCCCAGGTAGTTCGCCGGCAGGCCCAGCTTCTTGGCGTCCCGCTTCACGATCAGCAGTCGCTGGAAATCCAGCAGCGGATTGGCCAACAGAGCCTCCGCCTGCAGTCCTTGAAACTGCTCGACCGGACACTCTCCCCTCGCCCCGGTACTCCGGGGAGAGGAGTCGGGGGTGAGGGGCCCATTCCCACGCTCCGTGGCGTCCCCCCTTTCCTGCAGTCGCTGCAACGTCTCCAGCCGCCTCAGGAACTCCTCGCCCCGAGGATACCTCTCGCCGAACGTCTCCCGCAGATCCCGGATAGCCAGTTCCAGAGATCGCCATTGCGCCGGGGTCACGCCGGGCTCGGCTGTGATTCCCCGTGGACGACCGTCGGCTTGCATCGCCAGCGGTTGCCAGGCGTGCACATCGCCAAGATAGCGGACAAGGTTGGTGGCCAAACGTTCGAAGCTGCGCCGAGATCCGATGGGTGCATGGCCGTAGAGCGGGTCCAATCGCCAGCCCAGCACGATCACGCGGCCCGGACCCGTCTGATATTCGACCAACGGGCAATCCGGCCCGCCGGGAGTCCGGGCCAGGAGCATTCCCTTGGCCGGCTGACTGAGGAGGCGGAACTCTGTAAACGCGGGGTAGGCGGCGTTCGACATCCACACGGTCCCCCGATCCAGGTCGAGACCCTGGAAGGCCGCGTGGCGCGCTGCGAGCGGGACCAGGCCGGCCTGGGCGTAATCCTGTCCAACCCTGACCGGTGGGGCGCGCAGCGTGTCGATCCCCAGCGGTTCCACCAGCGCCGCCGCTTTGCCCGAGAGCAACAGTCCATGCCCGTTGCCGACGAACTGCCGCAGGGCCTCTACCGTCTGCGGATCGAACACCGGACCCGTCTGCTGACCCGTCTCGCCCTGGTAGCACCAGATCACGCGAAAACGGTCAAGCGAGACGTCCCGTCCCTGGTGATCGACGAACCGCCCGGCGGCGGCCGGTAGGAAGACGGTCGCCGACACCAGCTTCTCGGCCGCTTCACAAGCCATGTCAGATTCGGCGTCCAGTCGTCTGGCTGCAGCCGGAGAAACCAGAAAGCCGACGCCCGCCTCGGCAGCCAGCGCGGTCGCGGGGCAACTTCCCCCTGCGGACAGGGCCAGAAACCCAAGCCAAACAATCCTCAACCAGTTACGAGACAAGCTGTTCTCCCTATGGACGGCTCGCGTCAGGGAACACACTCCGAGGCTGCGAGAAGATGTGCGAACACGATTCACCGTAGGGTGGGCCAAGTACTCGCGGCCCACCAGTTCGAAGAAAAC
>JAPLNJ010000642.1 GCA_026692885.1 Planctomycetota bacterium
GGGCTAAGACACCGGGACACGGAGGTCCCGCCTCTTCCTCTTCCCACTCCATCCCCGTTGATCGACTGCGGGATATTGTTTGCCCCGGCCATCTCACACAATCTGGCACTTCCCGTCTCAAAAAATCCGGGGCGCATCAGCCGCCGCGGGCGACGCGTTTTTGTCCGTCAGCCGGTCCCTTCGGATCATTGATCGGAGAGTTGGCGTAGTAGTCTGACGCATAAAAATCACTGCACCATTCTGCGACATTTCCATGAATATCAAACACGCCCCACGGATTCGGCATCTTCTCGCCCACAAGATGGCAATCGAAATCAGAGTTGACACCGAACCAACCGACTTTCGCCAGCGTGGTCTCGTCAGCGGCCTCCCTTTGGGAAGTCTGGATTCCGGCGCGACAAGCATACTCCCACTCTGCCTCGGTGGGCAGATGGTAGATGTTCCCGTCACGGCGGCTTAGCCATTCGCAGAATGCAGTTGCGTCGTCCGAGCTGACATTCGCAACGGGGAAGTCGGCCCCCTGACTAATGGCCCCCAGGTTCTTCCATGTGTACTGCGGTTCTTCCTCGATCTTACCTGTACGGTCCTTACGGCCGCTACCGCCGGCTCCATTCTCGGCGTCGGTCTTGTAGTGAGTTTCGTCCACGAAGACACCGAACTGCGAGTTAGTAACCTCGTAAACCCCCAGATGGAACGGCCTTGTAATTCGGACGTAATGGTTCGGAGCCTCACTTGCGATTTGTTCGGAAACCCAGTCCGGAAATTGTTTCTGTCGTGAAAGCTTGATGTACTTCTCGACGTCTCCAGCGGAAGACCCCATGTCGAACTCACCGGGCGGTATCAGGATCAGTTTCATGCCGATCGAATTGGTCTGTTCGACCTGGATCCCGAGGTGGTCGGCCCACACCTGCTGGTGCCTCTTGGCCTGTTTGGCGTCGAACGGAGCGACTGCCAACGGCGGCGAGGGCTTGGTCACTTGGAGGTCACTGTTGGGTCTACCTCGATCCCCTGGGCGGAGAACGAACGCCAAGATGATCGTAAAGCAAATCGCAACCGCAGCTGCGCCAGACCACACCAGACGATTGCGGCGGGTACTCACGACAGTTGCCTTCCGAGCCGCAGTATCGCCGCCCCCGTGCGGCCTAGAAGTCGGCGTCCGGTTAGCCACTGTTGGCGTCTCTCGCCTGCCGGCCTCACGGCTCGCAGCTAAGTGGTTGAGGAATGACGTCAGCGAACTTCCGCTCGAAGGCTCCGCACCAACCGCGCCGGCGCGAAGCGGAACCGCTTGCCGACACGATTCCAGGTCCGCGATGACCTCCCTCATCGATTGCTGGCGATCCTCCGGCCGCTTGGCCAGCATCTTCTGGAATACGACGTCCAGTTGCTTCGGTACATCCCGTCGCTCGATACGCAACGCGGGAATCGGGGCCTCGCGATGAGCCAACAGCGATTGGACCAAGGAATCACGAGGATAGGCAGACTTGCCGGTCAACAGCCGATACAGCGTACAGCCGAGGGCATAGATGTCGGCGCGGTGGTCGGCGGTGTGCGTGTGCTCCGCCTGTTCCGGGGCCATATAGTCGTAGGTCCCCATTACCTGCTCGGTACCCGTCAACTGTTCGGACGCAGTTGCACCCGTCGGGGCCACCACCTCCATCAATCGCGCCAGACCCATGTCCAGAACCTTGACCGTCCCCTCCGTGCTCAGCAGCAGGTTCGCCGGTTTGATGTCGCGGTGGACGACCCCGTGCGTGTGCGCGTACTCCAGGCCCTTCGCCGCCTGCACGATGCAGTCCAGGGCCTCTGCCACG
>JAPLNJ010000643.1 GCA_026692885.1 Planctomycetota bacterium
ATCAGCAGTTGACGCTTGCTGGAGAAGACGGTCCGGCCGAGGGCCCATTTGTCCGCGCGCAGCAGGGCTTGGCGGATCACGACGAAGGGCTTCATGGCCGCCGGATGGGCCGGCGCAAGGTACAGGCTCCGACCGGCCAACAGCGTCAGGTCGAATTCGGTCGGGGAGAGGAACTGTTCCAGGTGGATGGTCTTGTCGTCGGTCGGCTCCAGCGTCGCCAAGTCTTCCTCGGTCAGCGCGACGCACTGCTCGGCGCTGTAGGGATAGCCCTTGGCGATTTGGTCGGCCGGGACGCGACCGTGTTTGGGGCAGCACTTGTGATATTCGATGTGTTCCCCGCAGCCGGCGTGGAGTTGGCGCAGCGCGACGCCCGAGCTGGAGCTGATCGTGGGGTAAGCCTTGACGGGGACACAGCAGGAGCCGAGCCGGAGTTGGCCGGACCAACTGGCGCGGCTGGCGGGCGGCGCGGTGGCCACGGGCGGCGGATCAACGAGCAGGGTGGTGGACATGGGGTCTCCTCCAAAAGGTAAAAGCTAAGCAGGGGCAGCGAATGCGCAACGAAAAGGCCGCGCGACAGGCGTAAGCCCATCGCGCGGCCAGGAGCTGCAGCACAGGACCGTCGCGAGACGGTCCCCGGCGTACTGGCGGGTCATAGACCGAACCAGGAAGCAGCGTGGTGGGAAGACTCGCGCGAAGCGAGCCGGCCCACCGTCGCCCTCTCACCCCACACGCCTAGCGGCGCGAGGGTGAGAACGGCGCGACGACAAGGGCCAAGTGACAGAAGTTCTGTTTGGCAATCGCGCGGGCGACGCGTTCACCTTCGATGTATACCGTTACGCCGCAGGCGAAGTCAGTTTCCGGTGCGCCGAAACCGGACGCCTCACGCACGGTGCGGTCGTCTGGCTCGACAACGATCAGCCCGACTCGGTCCTGTCCTTCCTCAGACGCGAGTCCGGCGAGGATATTCTGTCCGTGGTGAATCTGTCGGATCGCGCAACCTCGGTCCGCGTCACATTCCCCGAACCGACTCGCTGGTCCTGCAGCACGCTGCTCGCCGAGGGCGCCAAGACCGAGACTGACGACCGTGGTTTCCTGCTGCACCTCGAAGGGCTCGGTTACTTCGTAGCCCAGCGGAAATGATTTGCGAGATGAACATGAAGACGAGCGCCGTGTTGTTCCTACTGGCGGCGGCTTGGGTCGTGGCCGCGATGGCGGCGGAACCGCGTTGTCCGCTGATCCCAATGGGGGCGATCACGGGAAAGCCCGACGAACAGACGGTCAGGAAGACGCTGGAAGCCTACAAGGCTGTCGGCGTCGACCAATACCTCATCTACGCCAGAAGCGGGTTGGAATACGAGTACCTGGGCGACGAGTGGCTGCAGATGTGCGAGTGGTTCTGTCAGTACGTCCGGCGGCTGGACATGTCCCTCTGGCTGTACGACGAGTACAACTGGCCGAGCGGCTCGTGCCAGGGCCGGGTGCCGGCGGAGAATCCCGATTTCGAGTCCCGCCAATACGCCGTGTACAAGCGTGCCGATGGCACGTTCGACTGGCAGGTCGTCCATTCGCCCGGTTGGGCCGACAACTACAGTCTCCCGGCCATGCAGCGATTCATCGCCTTGACGCACAAGAAGTATGAGCAACGTCTCGGCCCGTAGCGTCGTCGTGCTCGGTCTGACGGCCAAGGAGCACGGTAAACTGCGGCTGATACGCCGGGACGGCGAACCGATCCCGTTCGAGCTGCCGGCCCGCGGCGTGTTCCGCTTCGAAGGCCAGGCCTCGGCCCCCGAGACTCCCGTCGCCACGCGTTCGCTCCCCGCGGACACCTTGTTCGCGATTGCGCTCAGCGCCGGCAACGCGCATCGACTGGCGTTCGGTACGAACAACAAGGTACAGCTTAAGATCGACCAACCGGTCGCGGCTGCGCGGATCGTGGTGCGCAACTATCACGTCACAACCTATCCTGCGCCGGCAGGGGAGGCGATTCAGAAGAACGTCTTCGATCCTTCGGCGGCGGCGGTCGAAGTCAGGCCCAGCAGCAGGGCGAGAAGGACAACAGGACGTGGCATGCGGGGACTCCTGCAAAGGTGAACAATTCCGGATATCATACCGAATCCAGACGGTCTTCGCACGAAACCCGACTCTCGTTGTGTACAAGCCCTCCACCGCACCCAAGCGAGGTCTGCCAGGCTGTTGCCCAAAGGCCCCGCAGCCGCGAGAAGGGAACCGAATCCGATGAACCGCCGCAATGTCAGCATCCATGTCGTCCAGGACATCCTGTCATTGGTTCTGGTCGCCTGCCCGCTGGGCGCCGCGGAGTTTCGGCCGGTCGCCGTGTGGACGGACGCAGAGTGTTACTCGAATCCGTCGGGCAAATATGCGGCAGAGAAGATGATCGACGGCGACCTGGGCACCTCCCAAGCGGGCCTACACGCAGTCGTACGTCACGATTACCACCTCGGGCAATCCCGACAAGAACCCGTGGATGACGTGGTTGAAGCCCCGCAGCCGCACTGGGCCGCTCCCGCCGTACCACACGGGGGCCTGCCGGAGCAAGATCATGGATTGCTTCGAGCCCGCCCACTACGGCGTACAGGTCAGTGAGAACGAAAAACACACGTTCGCCTGCTGGCTGGATCTACTCATTCCCTTCTGCGGTTCCTACACACAGCACAACACCTGGACCGATGCCGAGAAGACCGAATACGGTTACTTCCAGGAAAAGCGCCGGGCCTATGCCGCCGCCGAACTGGCGTCGTTACGCCGGTCGTCGAGCGAGTGAGTCACCGCACGCCGAGGAGAATGGACCGCGAACCTCTTGACGTCGCATGTGGCAGAAAACACCCGACTTCTGGCGTTCTTGAGAGCGCGGCCCTGACGCGGCTACCGCCCGAAATCCGGCAATACGGCTTCGTGCAGGACCAGGTTGGTTGCGGTCAGAATGAGAACGTGACTGGCTGCGGCGGCTTCGGACCGAGAGGGCTTGGGTGGATGTGACCTGAGCGCGCAAGCACGCTTCAACTTCGATACACGGGGGGGGACCGTGGGATAGCTGTTGTGTCCCACGCTGGCTCACCCACCGGATCGCCCTTTGACCCATCGCTGGTGTCGGCCTAATGACTTCGGCGAGCATGTGCCGTAAAATAGACTGCGCAGCGACCGACCCGCTGGGCGAAATACGAGACGACGCGGCTTTTCGCGGAGCCAAGGAGAAGCCACATCGGGCGGGCGCGTCGCTACGCCGCGAAATCGCAATTGAGTCGAAGTAAAGGCACAGGGAACCGCAGATGCCGTACCTCGAATTCCTTTGGATCGACGAAAACGTCGATCACATTGCGGAGCACGACGTGACAACAGACGAGTTCGAGTCGGTGGTCAGGCATCCCGAGAGACGCGACGTGAGTCACTCGTCTGGCATGCCATGTTGTTGGGGTACGACACCAGAGGGCCGATTTCTATTCTGCGTGTACGAGAAGATCGATGACATCGCGGTCTATCCCGTAACCGCGTATGAGCCGAGTGAGGAATAGTCATGACAAATCCATCGCACCGCGGATTGACGCCCGACCACTTGACTCGCCTTGAGCAAGCCCGAGAACACATCGCCGCGGAGCTGCCCGATCTTGTCCTACGGGAGCGGCGAATGCGAGACGCGGCTGAGGCGAACACCTTCAGCGGTGAATTGAGGCGTGCCATTCATGGCGGCGACCGGGATCTAGTTTCCCTAGCGAAACTCGTCGGAACGACACCAATTCAATTGTCCGAGTTTCTCGCCGGGGACCGCACCCTGCGTTCGGATGTGCTCGATCGGCTCGTCTCAGCTCTCGGTGCAAGGCTTGTGGTGTCGGCCAGCGAATCAGGCTCACCGTAGCGTGACTCCGGCTGCCGGCGCACGGGACCGGACGTGCGTTGTTTCCCGAACGCGCCGAGACGGCTACATGCGACTTCAAAGGCTTCTGACGGACTTGGCTGGCGTTTTTTCGCGTGTGGCCCTTACGCGGATGCCGCCCGAAATCTGGCAATTCGACTTCGTACTGGCCAAGTGGATTGTAGTCAGAATGAGGACGTGACTGGCTGCGGCTGCTTCGGATCGAAGGTGCTCAGGTGGATGTGACCTGAGCGCGCAGGCAAGGTGTGTTGACGCGCGTGGGTCGGGGCGACCGACGTGCGTTGGCAACTCGGGCTTCGACACCTCGGACGATGTGACCGACGCACGCAAGTCGATCCACGATCGTTCTGGGGCTTCACGACGCTTACCAAGATACACATTTCTTGGGCAAGGGAATGTTGGGCAGAGGAATCGGGAAGGGAGGGCAGACGCGGCAATAGCCAACCAGCATTCGTTCTCTTATTCCC
>JAPLNJ010000644.1 GCA_026692885.1 Planctomycetota bacterium
TTGCCAAATGCGTAGCCGAGGAAGACGAGGAAACGGAGAATACGGAAGATTGGCAAGCTGGAAGCTTACCCCACGTTGCTTTCCGCTACTTTTTCAGCAGCCTCCATTGGCTGCGGGTTGAACGAGCGAAGGGCAGTTGCGTGCCGCATAATTCAGACGGAATTGCGCAGGCCCCACCGCATTTTCGCCCAGGCCCTTCGCGGAGCGCAGAGCATCAGCGGGGCAGCTCAAGCGACAAGCACCAAAGTGCAAAGAGAAGAGATAGGATGCGGTCTTCGCGAGCATCACATGGCTGGCAGAGTCCGGGCATGGCGGGCGCGGCGTTCCGCTCGCAGACGGGTGCGGCGATTGACCTCGCTGGGCTTTTCGTAATGCTCGCGCCGTCGCATTTCGTTCTTGATACCGCTGCGTTCCACCAACTTGCGGAAGCGTCGAACCGCTTCTTGGATGCTTTCCCTGTCCCGAACCAGCAACTTAACCATCACTCCTCCTCGGTGAAATGAATGCTCGTGGTACTACGCAAGTATCCCAAGCCGCGTAATCTACACAGGTCACGGGTTGGATGTCCAGAGAGATGACAGCACGAATTTCTCGCTGCACCCCTGGATTTAACCGCCTCTTCATGGCAAGATACTTCGCGCCCACTGGCCTGACCCTGGTTGTTTATATTCTCGACAGGAAGACCGGAATCCTTGATGGCAAAGCCTCTAGCTGTCGTGCTCGCCGCCGGAAAAGGTACCCGGATGAAGTCGGATCGGCCGAAAGTGCTGGCCCAAGTTCTGGGACGGCCGCTGATCGACTTCGTCTTGGATTCGCTTGCGTGCGCCGGCGTCGGGCGAACCGTGGTGGTGGTCGGTTATCGGGCGGATCTGGTCCGCGAGGCGCTAGCAGCCAGGACGGGCCTGGAGTTCGTCGACCAGACCGAGCAACTTGGAACCGGCCATGCCGTCCAGGTCTGCCGCGAGCGTCTGCAGGACCACGACGGACCCGTGTTGGTGGTCACCGGCGATTCCCCGCTGCTGCAAGCCGATTCCGTCCGGAAGCTGTTCGACGAGTTCGCGCGAGCTCGCCTGGCCTGCCTACTGGGGACCTTGCACAAGCCGGATCCCGCCGGTCTGGGACGCATCGTGCGCGATAGCGAGGGCCGGTTCACGGGGATCGTCGAGGAGAAGGATGCGACCGCCGAGCAACGGCAGATCACGGAAGTCAACATGAGCACGTACCTGTTCGACTGCTGCGAACTGCTGCACGCTTTGGGGCAGTTGCGCAACGAGAACCGGCAGCGGGAGTATTATCTGACCGACTGCCCGGGGATTTTGCTGCGGGATGGCAAGGATGTCCGAGCGCTGCCGGTCCTGAAACCGTGTGAAGCATTGAGCGTCAATACGCTGGACGAATTGCAGGTCGTGGAAGCGGAACTGTACAGGTTAGGATACCGATGCACGAGCTAAAGATTTTCAGCGGCCGGGCCAATCGCCCCTTGGCGCAAGACATCTGCGATCACCTGCACTTGACCCTGGGCAAGGTCTCGCTGGGAAAATTCCCGGACAACGAGAACTACTGCAAGATCGACGAAGATGTACGCGGACGAGACGTCTTCCTGGTCCAATCCACCAGCCCGCCTGTCAATGAGAGTCTCATGGAACTGTTGATCATGATTGACAGTTTCCTGCGCGCCAGTGCGGATCGGATCACGGCTGTAATTCCGTACTTCGGCTACGCCCGTCAGGATCGCAAGGACGAGGGACGTGTGCCGATCACGGCCAAGCTGGTCGCTAACTTGATCACTCGGGCCGGGGCCGATCGCGTGCTGACGATGGATCTGCACGCCTACCAGATCCAGGGTTTCTTCGACATCCCGGTGGATCACCTGTATGCAGCCCCCGTCCTGAACGACTACATGCAGAGTATGCAGTTGGAAGAAGACGGCTTCATTGTGGTCAGCCCGGACGAAGGCAGCATCAAGCGGGCGATTGGCCATTCGAAGCGGTTGGGCGGCAACGTGGCCATCATTGACAAGCGGCGGTCCAGCGCCACGGAGACCAAGCAGGAGACGCTGATCGGCGGACCCGTCGAGGGCAAGGTGGCGTTGATGTTCGACGACATGATCAGCACCGCCGGTTCGGTTTGTGGGGCGGCCAAGTTGTTGAAGTCGCTGGGGGCTCGCGAAGTCCATGTCGCCGCCACGCACGGTGTGTTCTGCGGCAAGGCCATTTCGAATATCGAGAACTCGCCGATTGCCACCGTCGCCGTCACGAACAGCATCCAATTGCCTCAGGAGAAGACCTGTCCCAAGATTCGCGTCCTCTCCGTGGCGCCTCTCCTGGCCGAAGCCATCAAACGCATCCACCATGACCAGTCGGTCAGCGAGATGTTCCACTAGCACCAAACGATATTTTGGCCGCTGCGCGCAAAGAATGAGACTTAGCGGTTCGGCAGAGACGGGGCGTGAGACAAGGGGTCAGACGTACAGATTTCAGTTTTCGCGGTCGTGTGCTCAAGCCCTGGGAAAGCCTTCTGCCCGCGAAAACTGAAATCTGTACGTCTGACCCCAGCTGGCGGTCCGTCTATGCGAAACCGTAAGACCCCATTCTTGACACCAACAACCCCGAAAACCGTTTGGTGCTAGTAACGACGAACGGGCGTCGTGTCGTAGCCGGCGTTGGGAGTCGCCACGCGTGGCGAAGGGACGGGTTGGAGGTAGGACCCCGCGGGGCTGTCGGACCACTGCAGAGCGGTTGCCGCGGGGGTGCCGATGCCTTGAGGTCGGGTCAGCGAATCGCGGAGCGGTGCCGCCGCATCGCCGGTCCGGGAAACCGGCGGGTTGATCGAGCGATCCGGCGTCGCTTCCGCCAACGACGCGGTCCGCGCCAAGTCTCGTCGCTTGGCATACCAGCCGTCCGACGAGGCCATCGCCAGTAGGTTACCGGTCGGCGCCGAATTGTCCGTCGGGGAGTAGCTGACGGGCCGGACGAAGTCGGCAGATGCGGTAGCAACCGTGGACGCGGTAGCAACCGTGGACGATGCCTCCTGTTGGGCGATCAAAGTCGTCGACGGCGAAACGGCCGGGCTGCCGCGACGGACCCAGTCGAGCCATGTCATCTGCAACTCGGACAGGCTTTCCAGCCCGTAGTGCTGCTTGGTCGCCGCCGTCCAGTTGTTCCATTTCATCCCATCGCCCACGTACCGGACGAATTGCGGTTTACCGCCCAGGGCGATCAGATAGCGGGCCAGCGAGAACCCCTGCGAGTACAGCGGCAGGATGTCAGATGGATATTCCTTCATGGCGAACATTTGGTTGAAGGCAATACCGCGTCCGGTGGTCAAGAACGTGACCAGCAGCTGCTGCTGCTTGGCCTTCTCCGAGACGTGTTCCACCGTGGTGCAGGCCCCCTCGTCCGCCCAGCGTGGCAGTGGCCGGCCGAAGTGCGTGGCGAAGATCATGTGCGTGACCTCGTGGGGCAGCACGCTATCGAGCAAACGGTCGTGCGAGCCTTGAATGTTCATACGCCAGCCGAACGGCCGCCCGCGGTCGAAGAAGAAACTAGTGGCGCCGCCGGCGCCCAACTGCGGAGCGACGTGCGTCGTGACCGGGCACGGCTCTTGCCAGGGCGGTAGCTCATGCCCTAACCATTCCCTGGCCAGACTACGCCGGTACGACTCCCCCGCGTCGCCGATTTCGCGCGCGAGCTCCGGGGTCGAGGCGGTGATCATGAAATTCTGGGTCTGGTAGTTGGCACCCAAAGAGAGGGCGGACGCCGCGATCAGCGCAGCGTAAAAAAAACGAGCTTCCATGCTCTCGTGTCACTCCCTTGAAATTGAAGATGGGCAGACGGACGCGTCCTGCGTCCGTCTCTGAGGGCTCGATGGCTGACGTGGAAGCAAACATCGGGCCGAAGGTCTGATATAGGCGTTGATCCTCGTGGGGATTCGAATCAATCCGTTCGTTTTTCAGGCACTTGTGAGGCGGCAGGGACAGCGGTCGGGTCAGTGGAGGCGATGGGCATTCTTAAGACTTGCAGAGCGTACTCAACTTTCGGTGAATTCACCTAGAGCGATTTGCCAAGATTTCCCGCTAGCAGACGAGGCAGAGGCAGACGCTTCGAGCCACTGCTATGAACATCTTCACGGCTCTCTCGTTCCCACGCTCTGCGTGGGAACGCAAGTGTCGTGACGCTCCGCGTCGTCTGCCCAAGGACGCAGAGCGTCCGTAGCTTGCGTTCCGACGCAGAGCGTCGGAACGAGAAAGATCGAAAACTTGGACAACCGCAAGGTGTTCACAGCAGACGCTGCGAGCCCACTCCTCTCCATTCAGGACCCGACCGTATCACACTCCGCCGCTTGCCAACGGGCGGCTGCGCCGCTGGGCAGTTGCTGGCCCGACGCGGTCGAGAGGACCATCGGGCCGGCGAAGATCCGCCCGGGTTGGGCATCACCAAGGGCGGTGGCCAGCAGCCGTCTCAGGCGGATCGGGGTGTAGTCCGGTGTATGGCATGTCAAGAGGATGAAACGCCGTCGCCCCGCCGTCAGTTGCCCGCACAACGCCAGCAAGCCTGCGAGCTGCGACAAATTCCAGACTTCACCTTGTGCCCCGTGGCCGTAGCTGGGCGGGTCGAGAATCACCGCGTCGTAGCGGGCCTCACGTTTCAATTCCCGGCGGACGAACTTCACCACGTCCTCGGTGATCCACCGGATCGGCGCGTGGGCGAGCCCCGCTAGTTCCGCGTTCCGGCGCGCCCAGCTGACGACGTTGTGGGCCGCGTCGACGTGCACCACTTCGGCCCCGGCGGCCGCCGCCGCCAGCGTGCTGCCGCCGGTGTAGGCGAACAGATTCAGCACCTTCAGCGGCTGCGTCGAAGCGGACCGTTGGGTCACGATCCAGTCCCAGTTGGCCGCCTGTTCGGGAAACACGCCCACTTGGCCCGACTCCGTACACTTCAATTCCATTACGTTTGGCCCATGAGCGATGGTCCAGCGCTCGGGCAGGTGCCGAGCGGTCAGCCACCGGCCAGCGGTCGCGCCGGTCCGCTCGAAACGAGCATCCGCCGCACTCCAGGCGGCTGGCGTTGAGCGAGGCAATCCCTCCGCCGTCGGGCAGGGACGGTCAAGGCAAATATCGCCGAATCGCTCCAACCGCCGCCCGGCGCCGAAAGCCACGAGTTCGTAAGTCGAGGACGCAAACATGTCGCCGACGATAACCCATCGGGCGACGATTGCCAAGCTGTGCATCGCAACTGAATCGAGTCGTCCCGTTCTTGAACTTTTTCGCCTGCCGGGCTAGACTCGTTCCCGGAACCTATCCACCTACAGCATCTTCTTGGAGGAAACAACATGAAACAGATGACCAGAGTCGCGAGCCTCGTGATCGCCTTAGCCGCGGGAGTGTCCCTGTGTGCCGCGGGCGAACCTGTGCAGGTCCAAGGTACACCGGCTCAGTTGCTGGTGGCTTTCCCGGATTACTGCAACACGCCGGACGGCATGTCGCTGCAGCCGGACAACAGCATTATCGTTTCGATGCCGAACTTCAACGACGAAACGGTCCCGCCGCTGCTGATGAAGGTTACTCCGGACAACAAAGCGGAAGTCTTCTACAAGTTCCCCACACCGTATCCCGGCTACGCTGCGCCGGTGAACCGCATCGCCCCGATGGGCATCAGCCGCGCGCCGTCGGGCGATTTGTACATGGCCGACATGCAGTATATGAAGGACAAAGACCAGAAGTCGCGTCTGTGGCGGCTGGTGATCAAGGACGGTAAGCTGGACAAAATGGTGCTGGTGGCCAAAGGTTTCAATGTGGCCAACGGCACGATTGTCCATGGCGGCTACGTGTACATCACCGAGTCGGTCTTGGTCGAAGGCTACAATCCGACCATGAAGAGCGGTGTGTTGCGGTTCAAGTTGGACGAGGCGAACGTGACGCTCAAGACGCCGCTGAAGGACGATCCGCACGTGATCACTACCTTCGAAAGCGAAAAGAAGGATTGGCCTTTCGGCGCGGACGGCATCACCTTCGACAGCAAGGGCAACTTGTTCGTCGGCCTGTTCAGCGACGGCAAAATGTTCAAGATTCAATTCGACAAGAAGGGCCAGGTCAAATCCAATCAGCTATTCGCGACAGCGCCCGGCTTGAAGACCTGCGACGGCATGTCCTGTGATCTGCGTACGGACAAGCTGTATGTGGCGGACTCGGCATCGCAGGCCATTCAGGTGATCTGCCCGGAGGGCAAGGTCACGACACTCAGCCAGAACGGCGACGTCACGGACAAGAGAACAGGACGGCTCGACCAACCGTGCGAGGCCATGGTGCGTGGCAACACGATCGTGGTCTCCAATATGGACTGGCCCTTCCCCGGCTTCGTGAACAGCAAGTGGCAACAGCCGGCCACGCTGTCGGTGATCCCGCTCGATCCGCCCGCGGCGAAGAAGTAGGGCAGGCGGACAAGAGAGGAAATCGTGCAAGCCTTTGACCCTTTGGTGGCGACCCAACGCCGTTGGGAAAATCGCCACCAAGTGGACGGGCTGGACGGGTTGAGAAGTGGGAAGTCCTCAGGGCCACTGCCGTGAACATCTTGCGGTTGTCCAGGTCCTCAATTCTTCTCGTTCCGACGCTCTGCGTCGGAACGCAAGCCACGGACGCTCTGCGTCCTTGGGCAGACGACGCGGAGCGTCAAAACACTTGCGTTCCCACGCGGAG
>JAPLNJ010000645.1 GCA_026692885.1 Planctomycetota bacterium
AGAGGTTCCAAGATGTTCACGGCAGTGGCTTTGGGGCAGGGCAGGGGGGGCGACGGCGGTTGAAAGTCAGAAGACAGTAGAAGTGCTTTGGACTGACACGAAGCCGGCGTGGTCGGAAATGTTGGCAGAAAAATTGATGGCAGAAAAATGTGCGTTGGGGCACTGCTTTCTCACCAATTTTTCTGCCGTCAATTTTTCTGCCTGACGTCTTTGCTGAAACGGAATTCTGGGTCAACATCGACAAGTCGTCGGTCAACCGGTACATCGGCGCGGCGCTTGATGTACCCTACGGCTTCCAACCAAAGAGGTCCCAGTACTGACGCTCTACGGCGTAGACGTCCAGAGGGTCTTTAATCAGGTCGAAGGTGGACGGCAGCACGCCGTAACGCTTCAACTCCCGCACGTACTCGGGGCGGGGCCGGAAATCGGGCATGTCGAATCGCTTGATTTCGTTCAACCGGCGTCGTCCGGCGTCGCACATCGCCAGCAGCGTGCGGTAGTCGGGATCCTCGGGATGGGCGAACACCGCGCCGTCCGTTCCGGCGGGAGCGGCCGGCGGCCGGCACAGACCGTAGCCTCCGGCGGCTTTGGCCAATGGAGCCAGCAGCAGCAGCGACTTGTCGGGCCGGGTCAGGTTGAACACCACGTGCCGGCTGTGCTTCAGGCGGGGATCGTTCATGTCCGGTGCCCAGAAACTCAGCCCGATCTCGTCGGACAACGAACGCGGTAGGGGCTTCATTTTCTCGGTGTGGCAGGTCGCACAACGGCGCGTCAGGACTTCCTGAGCTGCCTTGGTCTCGCTCCAGTTGCTGTCATTCTCCAAGACCTGAGCGTTGGCTTGGTAGCCGCCGATCATGCCCGTGCCCAACGCGGCGTAGGTGCCGGGGTAGGGGGCTCCCGCGTCGAGCCAGAGCCGTACGGTCTGACGCTCGCGCGGCGACATCTGCACCTCGTAGTGCGACGGTACGAGTTTGTCCATCAACAGACTGCCGCCGCTGCCCAAGGCTCGAGGCGGATAATTGCTGCGCGCGTAGTTGCGGCCGTCCGCCACCTGCCGCCAGACGACCAACGCGTAGTAGCTGTGCGAGAACATGGGACCGCGGTCGCCCGTGAGAATCACACCGCCGTCGCGTTTGTCGTAGTCGTGGCACTTCAGGCAGTGCCAATCGAGAATCGGCTGGATGTCGCGAGGGAAGTCGGGCACGTCCGGCGAGTCCAGGATCGGCTCGATACGGCTGGCCTTGCGACTGGCGGCCAAGGGCAGTCGCGGTGTTTCCGCGGACGGCGTCACCGTGCGATGCTCGTGGCAGCCGACGCAGCCCAGGGTCTCGCCCGGTTCGACCGTGGTGAAACTTTGCATCCGCTTGACGGCCCGATCTTGGTCATCCAACGCAACGAACAACAGACTGCGGAGCGCCGGGGCTTCGAAGTAGGCCGAACCGTCCGCTTCGACCGGCACGGTGCCGAGCACACGCTCCAAGGTGAACGTGCCGACGTAACTCAAAGGATCCATCCCGCCGGTGAAGTTGATCGGCTTCGGCAGGCTTTCGAGCACCAGCAGTCTCTTGATCTCGCCCGGTTTGACTCCGTCCATAGCGCGGCCGAAGTAGACGTTACTCAGCAGATACCGGCCAGTCGGCCGCGTGAGGTCGACATTTGCCGAGATCACCGGATCAAGGCTGCGCGGCATGAGCGGGCGCGGTTCGTGCAGCCAAGCATTGCCGAACTCCGACGGCAGTGTAAAGAGCGTGTGGGTCTGGCCCCGTCCGTTCATCAGCACGAGGGCGTTGTCCCGTGCCACCAGGAACGCGTTGGCTGTGACCGCCCACGGGTCGCGGAAATTCGCGCCACGACTGATCGTGCGGAGGGAGGGCAGGTCGTCGGGGCCGCGTTTCACAGTGACGGTGGCGACGAAGCCGGCATGCTCCGTCGCGCCGTGACCCGGTGAACGGCTCATCACGATGCGATCGCTGCCGGGGATCGGCTTGGCGTCGAGGTACGCGTCGCCGGGGTGGAGGTTCCCGAAGAAGACCGTCTGGTTGGTGCCGTCGGGGTTCATTGTCCACAGGTGGTGGTAGTTCACCTGCGAGCGGTCGACGTATTCCCAACGCATGTACAGAATCCGTCCGTCTGGCAGCACCCAGGGGGTATTGTCGTGCTCCAGGTTGGCAGACAGTTGGCGGATATTCTTGCCATCCGCATCGCAGCGGTGGATGTTGGCCACTTGGGTCAGCCAGCAATTGACCCAGCGGCGCGTCCGTGCTGAGACGAACACGATTCCGCCTTCCGGCAGGTAGCACGGTTCGAAATCATCGTACGGGCCTTCGGTCAATTGCCGCAGTCCGATACCATCCACTCGGATCTCGTAGAGATGATAGGTGTCGGTGCCGCCGGGGCGGTACGAGAAGACGATCCGCTGGCCGTCATAATGCACGGCCGGGTCGCGCACCGCGCCTGCCGCGTCATCCAACAGCAGGGTCAGTTTGCCCGTCTTGAGATTCAGCTTGCACAGCCGGCCACCCTGGCCGTACATCTTGCGGTTCTCGTCCGGCGAGAGGTATCCAAAGTTGGCGTACCAGTGTTCCTGGATGATGCTGCGTACGGCGAAGACGACCTCTTCCAGCCCGCTCATCGGCCCGGCCAGCAGATCTTTCGCCCACTGATCCGATTCAGGAACGAATTTCAGCGGTCGATTGCTGGTGCCCAGGTACACGTAATCGTAGATCACCCAGCCGCCCTTGCTGAGTGTCAGGCTGATGGTGTTGTCGCCGGCTTTCAGAGCGTCGGGCGGCACGGGGAAGACCATCGCGTCCGGTCGTCCTTTGCCTTCGGGGACACCGGATCCGTGCCCCGAACCGGCGGGCACAGGCCGGCGCCCGATCTCGCGGCTGTTGACGGCGACGGCCAACTCGGACGTGATGCCCGCCTCGACCTGCGCGACGAGCAAGTGCAGAGATTGGGCTGGCACCTTGTCGAGTTGGAAGCGGATGGTGTACGTATGGGGCTGGGAGCCAGCCCAGGCATCGAGGCTGCTGGGATGGATGTACGGCCACGCGTCGACGGGATCCCGACCGACGGTGGGTTCGCGACGCTCGTCGCGAGGAGTCCGAGCAGGCAGAAAGATACCCACGGTCGCATTGTGCACATCCTCCGAAGCAGAGTTTCTGGGACCTACGTTCCCAAGCGAGTGCTTGGGAACGAGTTGGCGAAGCGTGTGGCTCCTGAGCGCATCCCTGTGAACATCTTGCGGTTGTCCAAGTTCTCAGTTCTTCTCGTTCCGACGCTCTGCGTCGGAACGCAAGCCACAGACGCTCTGCGTCCTTGGGCAGACGACGCGGAGCGTCAAAACACTTGCGTTCCCACGCGGAGCGTGGGAACGAGAGAGGCGTGAAGATGTTCACAGCAGTGCCCCCTCACCACTCTCCCCGGAGTACCGGGGCGAGGGGAACCCTCCACGTAGGACGGCTCTTCAAACCGTCCAGGCCGGATTGCAGATCCGGCCCACGCCGTTGCCCGGCGTCGCTCACGCTACAGTTTTCCGGACCGATATACGACGTCGTGGGGCGATCGTTATCTCTTACCAAACGGCGGGCGGTCGGCGAAGTTCTTTTGACGGACGATTTGCCTGCGGGTATATGCTTTCAGTGGACGACGATGTGATGAAGCAGTGAGATCGATCCGAGAGAAGTGAAACGGGTTCGGCAAGGGACTGTCCCGCAGCAACGGTGGTCAGTGGCGGTCGTGGGCCTGCGGATGTACGCCTTGCCAGTGGTTTGATCTCGGTTGCAGAAGTCTGACA
>JAPLNJ010000646.1 GCA_026692885.1 Planctomycetota bacterium
CGCATCCGTGTCCTCCGTGTTATCCGTGGTAGATGTGAACGAACCGCCCACGGCCGTGACGCTGACGAACACCGTCACCTCGTTGCCCGAGAACACGACGGTGCAGACCAGAGTGGCTGACCTTGTCGTCACCGACGACGCTTTGGGCACCAACACGCTGGGCCTGGCCGGCGCCGACATGGCGATGTTTGAGATCATCGGCACCAGCCTATACCTGAAGGCCAACCAGACACTCGACTTCGAGACCCATCCGCAGTTGCACGTGACCGTCAACGTTGACGATGTGACTGTTGGCACCACCCCCGACGCATCCGTGTCCTCCGTGTTATCCGTGGTAGATGTGAACGAACCGCCCACGTCACTGACGCTGCACCTGTCGTCCAGCCTCATCGACGAGCACGGCACGACGGTGCTCAGCGGCAGCTTCGCCGATCCGGATACCCGGGATACGCACCAGGTCAGCATCGATTGGGGTGACGGCTCGGCTGCGACAACCTTGAATCTGGCGGCCAACGTGTTGATCTTCTCGGCCGACGCGCACCAGTATCGGAACAACCGCTCGGCCGACGCGCCCTATACCGTCCGCGTGACGGTGACGGACCCGGCCGGGGCCAGTGTGGCTGGCGAGACGGCGGTGACCGTCAAGAACGTGGCTCCGAGCCACCTGCTGGTAAGCCTGACGCTCCCGCCTGACCACGCGGCAGGTACGGTGATCCTGGCTGGCAGTTTCGCCGATCCCGGCACACTGGACGCCCACGCCGTGACGATCGACTGGGGCGACGGCACGTCCGCGACCACGCTGAACCTGGCCGCCGGAACCACGACGTATGGCAACCTGCTCCACCGCTACCTCGACCAACGACCCGGCAATGCACCGTACACGGTGCGGGTGACGGTGGCCGACGAGGCCCTGTCGACGGTAGCGACCGCTACCACGGCCCTGGCGCCCTGGCTGGACTACGGCGACGCGCCGGATTCGTACCGGACGTTGCGGGCCAGCAACGGGCCTCGGCACGCCGTCGGCTCCGGGCTGTTCCTGGGCGTCCAAGTGACGGCGGACGCGGATGGGCGGCCCGCGGCCAGTGCCCTGGGGGACCGCGACGACGGCGTGACCTTCGGGCCGATCCTGCGGCAAGGCGTGACGACGACCGTGCGGGTGATCGCTTCGCAAGCCGGGCGGCTGGACGCGTTCCTGGATTTCAACGCGGACGGCGATTTCGCCGACGCGGGCGAGCAGATCTTCAACAGCGTGGCCGTCGTGGCAGGTGAGAACAACCTGAGTTTCTCGATACCCGCGGGCGCGGCATCCGCGACGACCTACGCCCGTTTCCGGCTGAGTTCGGTGGGCGGACTGAGCTTTGACGGCCGGGCCAGCGACGGGGAAGTCGAGGACTATCGGGTCACGGTGGGACTTGGGGGGTCTTGTACGCAGTTGGCCGTGGGGCGTTATCAGTGCGACGTAGTCAACGCCACTCCGGGCGGAGTGGTGACCTTTGCCTACGGGACGGTAGCCGGGGCCACGCCGCTGCCTGCGTACCACGTGACCTTGGGCATCCTGGCCCCGGTGATCTATGGTCTGGGCGCCGCCGATGCGACCGGACACGCCGCGGCGATACTCAATGTACCCTCCGCCCTGATCGGGCACACGCTGCTGGTGCAAGCCTTCGAGCAGACGGGGGGGTCGCAGGTTACCCCGGTGAGAACGTTCCTGGTCGAGTCCTCGCTGGTCGGCGCTCACCCAACGCAGAATCCGGTCTTGCCGGAGGATGTGAACGATGACGGATGGGTGACGCCGTTGGACGTGCTGCTGGTGATCAACTACGTGAACGCTAGTCCGGCCGAGCGGCTGCTGCTGAACCCGGCGGATGCCCAGCCGCCGTACTTTGACGTGACGGGTGACGAGCAGGTTACACCCCAAGACGTGTTGGTGGTTATCAATTGGCTGAACAATCAGGCGTGGCGATTGGGTGAGGGCGAGGCGGGTTCCGAGTACGTTCTGCCCGTCGTGGCGGAAGCACCGTTCGCAGCCGTGATTGCGGGCAACACCGTTGCACCTGTTGTTCCGGTTTACGCACCGGTCGCGGCGATGGAGGAAACGGGAGTCAGGCAGGCAGGGACTTCTGGGGTCACATCCAGTTCGTCGACCCGTTTGAATTCTGGACTCAGCGAGTTCGAGGTGATGCAGAAGATTCATTTGCCGGGCGCTCGGAACTCGAAGGATCCCGACCTGTTGGAACTGGTGGATGTGGTCGTTGATTTCGAGTTGGATAATATCTTGTCGGACATCGCCGGAGACGTGCTCGGCCAGTGGAGCCGGTCGGCAGCGACTTGATTCATGGTAGGGTACATCAAGCTCCGCGCCGATGCACCGATTGAGAAACCGTGGCCATCAGGGCCGCCCCGCAGGTACATCGGCGCGGAGCTTGATGTACCCTACTTGTTGACGATAGCAGGTAGTAGCACCGTTCCCTCGGAACTCCTGGGGCGCAGGGTACATCAAGCTCCGCGCCGATGCACCGGTTGAGAAACCGTGGCCATGAGGGACGCTCCGCAGGTACATCGGCGCGGAGCTTGATGTACCCTACTTGTTGACGATAGCAGGTAGCAGCACCGTTCCCTCGGAACTCCTGGGGCGTAGGGTACATCAAGCT
>JAPLNJ010000647.1 GCA_026692885.1 Planctomycetota bacterium
GCCCCAGCCACCCTGACCCCCTGCTGCTAGCGTTTTGCGCAACCTTATGATCAAGGCCCGGGACTGCTCTCACCGACTTACGTCGGGAGCTTCTCGGACGGAACCAGCTAGCAGTGACGGCATTTCGCAGTGCTACGATCAACGCCGAAACGCTTCGCGATTACGGTCCGCAAAACGCTGATCAATAACCGCCCACCATAAATCATCCGGGCTGGGGCCGTGCGGATTCGCGCGGTGCGCGCGACGCCGCACGCTCGACGGGGCGTCCGATTTCCTGAAACTGAGGGAGAAAATGTGGCGTGTGACGCCGCGATTCGCTAAAACGCAGCCGGTTCGCACGCCGCCACGGTGCTTCCGCGAATGACTTATCTTTCGGCGCACCGATTGCGTCCGCCATGAGTCGCGCGATCAGTGCAAGGTGGAGGCGTACGTCTTGATCGCGGCCAGCTGGCGGGTGGCAGACCAAGCCTGTCTCGTACGTTTTAGGAGGGACGCACCATGACCGTACGAAAGATTCTGTTCCCGACGGACTTCTCGCACACCGGAGACGCGGCGCTGGCCCTGGCGACATCCTTGGCTCGCGAGCGCGGTGCGACATTGTTGATTGTGCATGTGGAAGAACCCCCGGCAGCCTATGGGGCTGGGGAGATGTACTACGGAATGCCCGACCCTGTCACGGAAGATCTGCGCGAGATGTTGAAGAAAGTTGCGCCTGCCGATACGTCCGTGCCTGTTGAACATCGCTTAATCACGGGCGATCCCGCCAATGCCATCGTGCGGTTGGCGAAAGAGGACGGCGCAGAACTGATCGTGATGGGGACCCATGGGCGAACTGGTCTGCTGCGACTGTTGATGGGCAGCGTGGCGGAAGCGGTGGTGCGGCGTGCGCCCTGCCCCGTGTTGACATTGCGACAGCCCGGCGAGTCGCCTGCCTCCGTCGCGCCGAGCAGTACCTGACCTGGCTCCGCCGCAAGCCGGTCGGCTCCGTCTGCCGGACGGGACCTGTTGCGGCGATGTCCGGCAGACGGCAACGGAGGCAGGCGTGCTGCACGCGCGGCAAGCCACGGAAGACTCGAACCCGTGAAGGAGTCGTCATGAGAGATCTCGCCGAATGCCAGGGAATCATCCTGTCCGTGCGGGCCGACCACGCACGGATTCGGAAATCGCTGCTGGGGGTTCTCAACACCTTCCGGACGATCGATCGGCGCGCACGGCGAGTTGAGATTGCCGTGCAGATGATCGAACCGCTGACCTCGCTATTGGCCCAACTCCGTCGCCATTTCGCCGCAGAAGAAGAGGATGGCGGCAGCCGCGAAGAGGCCGTGTGCTGCTGTCCCAGCCTCACGCGCGAGGCGCGACGCGTGGACGAGGAGCATCCGAAATTGCTGGCCGAACTCGAAGCCATCGTGGCGCGGCTGCGCGAACCCAACCCGCACCACGGCACCACCGCCGAGGACCAGCGTCTGCTGGATCAATTCGCCGATCGTCTCCAACGCCACGAAGCCACGGAGTATCGCATCCTGTCGCTGGCCTTCGGAGGGGCATTCGGCGAGGATGTGATTTGAGGAATCCCAGGCGAGCGGCAGGTAAAAAATTACCCAACTTAATGTAGGATGGTCTTCCAAGACCGTCCCGCTCGGCCTGGAACGGCCGACCTCCGGTTAAGTTTTTTCCTGCCGCTCGCCCCAACGCCACCGGCAAGCCACTTCAACCACGGAACGGCCAGCCCCGTGACGCCGATTCGGGACCTTGATCATAATGTTGCGCAAAACGCTAGCAGCAAGGGGTCAGGGTGGCTGGGGCAGAGTGCAGCGATGCCCCAGAAACCGG
>JAPLNJ010000648.1 GCA_026692885.1 Planctomycetota bacterium
CTCTCGCTTGCCTTCGACCTGCACCGTCTTCAAGATCGTAACATCGAAGTCAGGTGCGAAGCTGTCTCGCAGTTCGTCCTCGGACGAGAAGTACAGCATGGTGTCGAGCGGCGTCCGCCTTATCGGCCCCGTACCGCCAAATGCAGCGTCCTTCTCGCTGAAGCAGACCGACAGGTATTTCCCACCCTGAACCAGCAACCGATGCACGGTCTCGGCGTACCGTTTCCTGTCGATGGGAAAAACGTGGTGCAGCAGCGACCAGTCGTAGGCGAATTCGAAGGTCTCGGTGATTTCCGGCAGACATCCCAGGATATCCGCAACCAGAAACCGGCAAGACACGCCCTTCTGCTTTGCGTTAGCTTCGGCGAGGGCAATTGCGGAAGGCGAGATGTCCACGCCGGTCACGTCGAAACCGAGGCTGGCAAGATAGATGGCGTAGTTGCCCGCCCCGCAGCCCAAATCGATGGTCTTGCAGGGGTGGACCTGGCCGCTTTCGATGAGTTCCGTGAGAGCCTTCGGCGGCAATTCGATGTTCCACGGGATGTCGGCTGGCGGCGTTTCGCTGTAGATCTTCTCCATTTGGTCTCGGATCGAGCCTAGCTCCACCAACTCGTCCACCAGCCGTTGCACATCCTCGTACATCGCATCCAGGCGTGGCTGAATGTTCAGGTCGTGGCGGACCGTGATGTCTTGTTTTATCGTGTCCAGCAGGTGTCCTATCCGCTCGCTGGCGACCCCCAACTTGTCGTCGGCCAGGCCCGCCCCTCGCAGCAAGGTCATGAGCTTCTGGTGGAACCCAAAGATTGTGCCGAACAGCCCGCCTTCGAGGGCATGAAAGCTCGGCGTGTCAGCCGGTTTGTTGCTTTGGTCGTCCATGATTGGTGTCCGGTCGGCGGGAATATCGGCGGGAATGTACGGGATCAGGCCCTCTTGAAACGCCGCCTCTTGTTCTTCACGGGATTCCTGTCGGATATCCACAAGCATCCCATTGACCTCGACCTTCCACACCAGGGGATTGTCGCCCAAGCGACTCGGCAGGGTCCAGTCGGGATTGAGTCGTCCGATACCGAACATTCGCCGGATAGCCTTTGACCTCCCCTGGCCGGTGCTTTCAGCCACGCCAAACTCCGGGTCGATGGCGATCAACTTCATGTAGGGAGATTGCTTGGGATCATCCAGCACGTTCGCCCAGCCGATGGTGCGGACAATCCCGCAAGCCCAAACGTCCTCACGGCCTCGGATAAGGGGCGTGGGCCGTTTTCGAGCGAGAGCGACTGTGAGTCGCCGACACAGCTCGGCGTATTCCTCGTTCAAGTGCCGCTTGCAGAAGGCATCGGTCAAAGCCGTGATTGCCTTGTACTTCGGGCGGACATCGGCTGGAATATCGGCTGATGGGTGCGGCACGTTCCTGTGGGCCATCGTGGTTACTCCTTGTCTTCCATCAGCAACTCCCTGGCCCACTCAAACAGCATCAAGTTGCGGGCGTCCTCCCGCACCTTCTCTGATTCGTCAAGCTGACTGCGGAGCAGTTCGTGCCCCTCTTCATCTGCCGTGTGTCCCAAAGCTCCCAGTCGCCGAGGCGTCTCGAAGAACTCGGCGATCCGCCACGGCTCGAAGGTGGCCTTGATCCGAGCGATGAACTGCGGAACTTCCGCACGCCATTCTGGTTTTCGTTCAGCCACTCCGAGGAAGTTGAGCAGCTTCTCGCCAATCAGATAGCCCATGGCCTTTTCTGTGCCGTAGTCCGCTTCGATTCCTTCTACGGCCTCGCACTGGTCGATCCAGATCTTGTGGAATTTGGGCGGCGACGAGTTCCCCTCGTCGGCGAGAAACCCTTCGTACAGGTCGGCGTCTTCGGCCGGATTGTAGTGCTCCAGGTCGGGGCTGACATCGGCTGTCACACGAACAAGGATGGTTTCGATGTCATCCTCCTCCAAAATCATCCTGCCTCTGATGACATGGAACT
>JAPLNJ010000649.1 GCA_026692885.1 Planctomycetota bacterium
ATAAGGGGGCACTGCTATTAGTGACCAAACCCTTTTTCTGCTGGGGCAGGCCCAGTGGGGGAAGTGGCGGAATGACAACGACTTACGTTTAACCTCGTACTATCCGGGCTTGCCCCGGTGGAATTGGGTTTCGTACACTACGTTGGCAGACGCCAGCCGTGCTGTCTTCCGCCGCCTCCCGCCCGCCGCCGGAGGCGGCGGGCGGGAGGCGGCGGAAGATGTGAGGCGGTTGCGGACCCGTGGCGTAGTCCAGAAACCTCGCTCCACCGGGGCAAGCCCGGATGGGGGCGGAACGAAAACAGGACCATCCGTTGGACGCCCGACTCCCCAATTTTGCGCGAGCCAGGGTCGGGGTGAGGGGTGAAAAAGCAAATGCCGAAACTATTCTTCGGCCGTTCCTAAGGCCGATCGCGACACGACCTATGCCAATCCCCACGGTGGACAAGGAAGCGACGACGGTGCGAATCCTGGTGCGGATGCCGAACTGGTTGGGCGATGCGGTGATGGCGACGCCGGCGCTGAACAATTTGCTAGGCCATTTTCCCCAGGCCCAGTTCGTGCTCGTCGGTTCCCCGCCCGTCGCGGAGTTATTTTCGATCGATCCGCGGTTTCACGCCGTGGTCGCCGATACCAGCCGGTCACATCGCATCCGCCTGGCCGGCTTGTGGAAACAGGCCCGACAACTGCGCGCGGAACACGGCCCTTTCGCGTCCGCCTGGACCTTTCAGAACAGCATGTCGTCACGGGTCTTGCTGTACGCTTTGCGCGCCCCGCGGCGGATCGCCAGAAAACGCGGCTTGGCCGATCTGCTGCTGACCCACCCCGTGCCCTGTGATCCCCGCTGCCATCACGCCGAGATCTACAACACGGTGGTCAACGGGTCTCTGGGGACGGCCTACCCGACCGGTGCGACCTCGCTGTGGGTGCCGCAGCCGCAACAGTACCCACAGGCCACGGCAGGCATCCACCCGGGTGCCGCTTACGGCAGCGCGAAACGCTGGGAGCCTCGCAAGTTCGCGGAGACGGCGCTGGCGCTGTCCGGCCGTTATCAGATCGTGCTCTTGGCCGGTCCCAAGGAATGTGAATTGGCGGACGAGATTGAAGGGCGGTTGCGCGCCGCCGGCGTACAGCACTGCACGAACTTGGCGGGCCGCACGTCCCTGCCGGAACTGGTTTCCCGGATCGCCGGTTTGGACCTCTTGATCTGCAACGACTCGGGACCGATGCACGTGGCGGGCGCGTGCGGCGTACCGACCGTGGCCATCTTCGGCTCGACGGATCCCGCGTGCACCCGGCCCTGGCGGCACGCTCATTTTCGGTGTGTCCGTCGCGAACTCCCCTGCTCGCCGTGCCTGGCACGCGTCTGTCCGTTGGCCCATCATGCCTGTATGCGCGACATCCAGCCACAGGAAGTCGTCGCAGCCGCCTGGTCGCTCGTGGCTTCGCCAGGCGTCGCGGCTGCCAGCTGAGCGTTCGTCGCCGCGCTGGGATTCAGACGTACGGCACAACCGAAAAACAAGGCGAGCGGCAGGAAATAACTTACCCAACTCAATGTAGGATGGTCTTCCCAAACCGTCCCGATCGGCCTGGAAAAACTGACCTGCGGGTAAGCTATTTCCTGCCGCTTACCTTAGTGAGTTCAAGTTGCCAATGGAAAACGAGAGAACGCGGATTGGGAGGGCGACGCTCCCGCGGAGCCTTGGGCCGTCCCTGACGGCCCACTCTGGGTCGGCAGGAGCCTCGCCCTCCCACGCCCTTGGCAACCGAGGACTCAATGGGACCGGGGGATCAATAAGTGTCGGAAGTATCGTAGTTGTCACGTTCCGCCGTGACGGCATCTCATTACGGCGAAGCGCGATGACCACTTTGATCCCAAACTAGAGCGTGTCCTGGAGGTAGCCGCTTTTTCACCTTTTCGCGTGAATAGCCTTCTCACCCTCGCCCGGTTTTGTCATCAGCCTTCGTCGTGTCCACCCCCTTACGCCGCCGCAAGGCGGACGACCAAAATCTGTCCACCGGACTCTTGACAGTGAAACCGTTGAGCTTCAGCACATAGGTATAGAACCATGCGGCTCAGGCATCGCGACAAGCGGCATCTGTCCCATACTCGTTCTCTGCCACAAAACGGCACGGGCGTATACCTACAACACACTTGTACACGTGTCAACAACCCACGGCAATATTTTTCCGACTGGGGCGAGTTAGGCGAACGGAAGAAGAAGCGTGATACCCGACGCGTCAGCGAGACGATGTGGAGACGGGCCCCTTTTCTCGCTGCTGCATCGGGTAATGTGGTAAGTCAATTTCTTCCGGTCGT
>JAPLNJ010000650.1 GCA_026692885.1 Planctomycetota bacterium
TGGCGTCTGCCTGCGTAGTGTAGGAAACCCAATTCCACCGGGGCAAGCCCGGATGGGGACCAGACATGCCAAGCTGGAACAAAAGCCGGACCAGATCTCACCATGGCAAGGACTCTCCAGGATACAGTTTTGCGCGGCCCACCCCCGACCCCTCTCCCCGGAGTACCGGGGCGAGGGGAGAAGGTCAGGTGGACGCCGTCGGCCCGTTTGGTTGCGGCCAAACGCGGTGAGGCTGCGTTACGGCAGAACCGGTCCCACCGTCTCGCGCAGGGCGCGGATCAAGAGGTCGATGTCCGCGTGCCGGTTGTACAGATGGCAGGAGACGCGGATCCAGCGGCGCTCGTTCCACGTGACGATCGGCACCTCGATCTGATACCGCTGCCACAGCCCCTGCTGCAGGTCCGCCGGGGTCTGGGGCGGCAACGGGACGTGAGCCATCCCGCAATACCACTCGGGCGCGTCGGGCACGCTCGGCGGCAGACCGAACAGCTCGACCAGTTGTTGCCTCGCATAGCGGGCCAAGGCATGCAAGCGAGCGCGGAACTTCTCCAGCCCGATGGCCTCCAGGAACTCGATCGCTGCCGGCACGGCCAGGTAGGCCGCCGGATCGCGCGTGCCACTCCAGATGAATTCGTCGGACCACTGCTCGACCTGCTGCGGCAGCAGCCGTCCCCAGCTCAACTGGGGCGGCCGCACGGAGCTGTGATGCCGCGGAGCGACGTAGAGAAAGCCACTGCCGAACGGCGCGCTGAGCCATTTGTGACAACTGGCACAGTAGAAATCGCAGCCGAGTTGCTCTAACTCCAGCGGCAATTGCGCCACGGCATGCGGCCCGTCCACGCAAACCGCGATGTCACAGCGCCGGGCCTGGGCACAGAGACTCGCCACGGGCAGCGTAATCGCGGTGGGTGAGGTGATGTGGCTGACAACGATCAATCGCGTGCGGGGCGTGGTCGCCGCGAACAACGCCTCGACGACCTGCTCGGTAGACTGGACGGGCAACGGTAAGCGGGCGAATCGCACTGTGGCGCCAACGGACTGGGTGGCTCGCTGCCAGATTCGCAAGACGGCGCCGTACTCGTGATCGTTCAACAGAACCTCGTCACCGGCCCGTAAGGGAAAACTGTGGGCCACGACGTTCATCGCGCTCGTCGCGTTATCCGCGAAAACCAGATTTTGCGCGGCGGCCCCGACGAACTTCGCCAGCGTCTGGCGTGCGGCGAACCAGGCCGGTTCATAGTGCCGCACGAAGAAGTCCATAGGATTGCGGTCCAACTCCGCTTGCCAATGCTGACGGGCCCTCTGCACCGCCTTGGGTGGCGGCCCGAACGAGCCGTGATTCAAATAGGTCACGCCGGGACGCAGGTCCCACTGGTCACGCCAAGCTTCCCATTCCGCCAGATTATCCATGTGCCGCTCCACCTGTGGATGTTCGTCTCGCTTGAGTCCTACGATGCCGAACGGCCGAGAGGGACAGGCAAGCGAACCAACAGTGTAGCGTGCGAAGCGTCGCAGGTTGAGGCCGGTGCCTGGTCCGGTGCCTGGTCACGCTCTGGATGATCCCGAGCATGGGCGAGCGGGGGGGGCGTTAACCTAGCCCGTTGAGAACCCGAGCTCGACAGGCAGACAGCGGCCATTACCACCCTCCTGCTTTTCTTACGTCGACCCCACGGATAGCAAGGCCGGCCCACGGATTTATTCTTGTCCGGTCTTCATCCGTGGGTCGGCTTTGCTATCCGTGGGCGAAAGCCGGGACTCTGGCTAGGCGATTGGAGAATTCAGCTGTACCATGCAAGCACGGTACTCAATAGCAGTCGTCCATCGTGACGACATGTTATCACGACGGAGCCTGCGTGATGACCACATCGGAGATCCGACAGCTATTCCTGCCGTGGTCCGCATTCACCATCTGGGAGGTTACGCCAAGCTATGGCCCCATCGACAACAGACGTGTTGCCACCGCGCGGGATGTTCCTGTGCCTGCTGGTGATCAGCGCTGGCTGGCTCTCGCCGGCCCAGGCTCAACGCGCGGCGAAGCTCGGTGGCCCGCGCGGTGCGGCATCGGTCCAGGGTCTGCTCCTGGCACCGACCGAGGATGACAAGTCACGGATCTTCATCCAACTCCGCCATCAGCTGACGCCCAGCGACGTGCTGACCATCGTGCAGAACGAACGGTCCGAGTCCATCGCGGCCCTGGCGGTTGGCGTCTACCTGGAGAAGCTGACCGTCCAGCCGCGCGAGGCGGCGCAGATTCTCTATGCCTTGGCCCAACACCCAGGGCTGAGCGGCTTGGCCGCTACGCTGGGCGCCGCCAGCGGCCACGCCGGGCCAATCGCCGATGAATTGGCCGCTGTGGACAGCCGCGTCAAAATGGCGAGCCCCCGCGCGCTGGCCGCCGAGTTGCTGGCCACCTACGCCTGGATGTCTTCACATCCCGAATCGCCCGCCGCGGAACCTGCGGTTTCGGCCAGCAGCGCCACCGAGGGCAAACGAGCAGCCAAGCGTGGCAAACACCAGCGGGCACAGATCCGACAACCGACCGCGGATGTGACCGGACCGCTGGATAAATTGTTGACTGCCAAAGAGCCCGAGATTCTGGAATCCGCCGTGCTCGCCGCGGCTTGGCTGCGTTACGCAGGTGGGCGGGCCAAGATCACCGCCCTGGACGACGCACGTCTGCCAGGGGTCCAGGCCGCGCGGCTCCTGTATCTCGTGCGGATCGGCGAGGACGTCCCTGCCGAACTGGTGCCCAAGGTGTTCGCCCGCAATCCGCCGGCTCCAGCACGGTATGCCGAGCTTTCGCCCGCCCTGGCGACCTACGATATTCGTACCTCACCGTGGGCCTATGGCTGCGAGGCACTGGGCGAGTTGAGAGACGAGAAATTCCTCACGTATCTGCACGAGGCGTTGAACCACCACGATCT
>JAPLNJ010000651.1 GCA_026692885.1 Planctomycetota bacterium
CGATGCACCGATTGAGAAACCGTGGCCATCAGGGCCGCCCCGCAGGTACATCGGCGCGGAGCTTGATGTACCCTACTTGTTGACGATAGCAGGTAGTAGCACCGTTCCCTCGGAACTCCTGGGGCGTAGGGTACATCAAGCTCCGCGCCGATGCACCGGCTGCGCTACCGCCGCCATCAGGGCCGCTCCGCAGGTACATCGGCGCGGAGCTTGATGGACCCTACCACTGGGACTCGAGTCCCAGGAAGGCTCCGTGGTAGAAGGCGTCGCCGCTGGCGTTGATGCCGCTACGGGTGAAGAAGTTGCTGACAGCCACCTGGTCGGTCGCGAGCGCCACACCGTTGATCCACAGCAGACGGTATCCGCCAAGCACCGAGAGATGCTCGCCCAAGCGGTAATCGGCCGTCAGCCCGATCTCGCCCAGGAACGCCACGGGCGTAGCTTTGTCGTTGGCTGGGGCGGGAAGGAACGCGAACGTACTGTCTTGGGCCGCCTGATTGCCGTAGATACCGCCTTTGCCGACGCCGGAAACGGTGAGCGGACCGCCACGATCCCAAAGCGCCGCTGTTCCACCCAACTGGAAGCCGCACAGACGGTTCCTGGTCCGCGCGTCATAGGTGACCAGGGTGCCAGGCAGAGTCGCTTGGAAGTGCTCGTCCAGTTCCGCATAGCGAAAGCCGGCCAACAACGCCCAGCGATCGCTCATCCGGTGCAGTCCGTTGATTTCGAAGTTGTGTAGCTCGGACACATAGTCAGCGTTAATCGCCGCACCCGCAAACGCGAAAAGGGGTGGGGCGGCATTGATCCGCAACAAAGTGAGTGGAATGGTCACTGTGTTGGTGGAAGCCTGCCATTGGTCGATGCCCAAGTAGCGCACTTCCAAGGTGTTGTCGGAATCCGCCTGGAAGGCGAGGGACACGTCCACGCCGGGGTGGAAGTCGAAGCGGAACGACGAGGCGTCTAGGTCCTGGGCTGGGCCTGCCGTCATCAGCAGGGCCGGTGCTGGGCTGCGGCGCTGGAGGAACAGGGCCTCTGCAGTAACGGTCCACCACGGGCGGCAACCGAGGCCGGCAGCCCCGTACGGGGAATCGCAGCACCGGGAATTAGCATTTTCGCCATCCACGGTGTCTGAGGAAGCGATCGTCGGTTGCTCGATTACGTTCTCCTGGCCGGGAGGAACGACTTGGGCAACACTTGATCGCAGACTCACAAAGACGGACAGGACGGCGAACGTGCACACCGTCGAGATCCCGATTTTCATTCCAGCCTCCTTGCCAGCGAGGGGCGCTGCTGGTGCGGGCGAGCAGCGTGTGAGACGACCGTCACCTGACAGCCGTTCATCTTCACATCACCGTCGCCTAGCGTATCGCCTGCTGGTCCATCGTCGCTAAGTCACGGCGGGAAAGACATTTTTCGTCGGCTGTAGAAGAAGCGGAACAACCGACGAATCCCGACCGCTGGAACCGACGGAAGACCGTCGCTATTTTCGCCGCACGCCCTACAACCCGTGCGGTTGCGGTGGCGTAAGCTTCCAGCTTGCGTTGGACGCGATGCATCGAAAGGCAAGATCGAAAGGCAAGCAGGATGTTTACCCCACTTGTCGTGAGGAATTATCCTCGCTTGCGTCGCTGGGGGCGGGGCGGCGTCTTGGCGCGCTGGCTACGGGGTTTCGTCGGCGACGACTCGGCGGGGCCGGTCCGCGTGGTCTTCCCGTCGGTCTTCTTCAGACGCCACAACAGGCGGAAATCCAACTCGCGGCGGCTCACGTCGACATGGGCGATCTCCACCTGGACGAGATCGCCGAGCCGATAGCTGTTGCCCTGACGGTAGCCCGTCAACGAATGCGTCTGCCGATCGAAGCGGTAGTTATCGTCCGCCAACGCCTCGACACGGATCAGCCCTTCGGCCGGCAATTCGATGCCTTGGGCGAACAGACCATACTCTTCGACGCCGGTAATCACGGCCGCCATCTGTTCGCCGATTCGCGTGCTCAGGTAGAGCAGCAGTTTGACTTTGATCAACTGCCGCTCGGCCGCCTCGGCCCGTTGTTCGCGGTCCGAACAGTGCTCGCCCAACGAGGCCAGTTGCTCGAAATCGTCCGCCGGCCGCTGGCCTCGCGCGAGGCTATCGAACATGCGATGGATGACCAGATCGGGATAGCGGCGGATGGGCGAAGTGAAATGGCAGTAGTGATCGCTGTTCAACGCGAAATGGCCTTCCGCCTGCGGACCGTAGACCGCCTTCTGCAGGCTGCGGAGCACGGCATAGTGCACGGCATGCTGCTCCGGCCGGCCGGCGGCCAGTTCTACCACCCGCTTGATCTCGAAGCGGCTCCCCAGGCTCTCGCACTCGATGCCCAGTTCGCGGACGAAGCTGGTCAAGGCCTCCAGTTTCCGCGGATTGGGTGGCTCGTGGATCCGGCGGAGGAAATTCAGCCCGCGGTCATTCAGGTGTTCGGCGACCGCTTCATTCGCAGCCAGCATGAACTCCTCGATGATCTGATGGCTGACGGTGTTGTGCAGGACATGGGCGCCGGCGACACGCCCTTTCTTGTCCAGGTCGATCTTGATCTCCGGCAGCGTCAGCTCGATCGCGCCGCGGGTCAACCGCCGCTGGCGCAGGAGCATCGCCAGTTCGCGCATCGAGAGCAGCAGTGCGAACACGCCGCTGGTCAGTTTCGTCTCCCAGCGGTGCGGATGCAGCAGGAACTCGTCGACCTCCTCGTACGTGAACCGCCGTTTGCTTTGCATGGCCGAGTTGTGGAACTCGGTCGCCACGCGGGCGCCTTCCGGCGTGAACTCGATGAACACGGTTTTGGTGTACCGCACCTTGCCCGGTTGCAGGCTGGCCAAGCCGTTGGAGATCAATTCCGGCAGCATGGGGATCACGCGGTCCGGCAAGTAAACGCTGGTGGCTCGTTCGCGGGCTTCGACGTCCAGCGGCGAGCGGTGCGGGACAAAGTGCGACACATCGGCGATGTGGACACCCAGCCGCCAGTGGCCGTTGTCCAGTTTCTCGAGCGAGATCGCATCGTCGAAGTCCCGCGCGTCTTGCGGGTCGATGGTAATGATCGTGGCGCCGGTCAGGTCCAAGCGGTCGCCGATCGACTCGTCGAACTGGTCGGCTTGAGCGCGGGCCGCATCCTGGATGTCCGGAGAAAACCGCTCCGGTAAATCAAACTCGCGGATGATGGACAGCGTGTCCACGCCGGGCGCGTTACGAGCACCCAGCACTTCGGCGATGACCGCCTCGCCCGCGTGCAGTGGCGTCGGGAATCGCACCATCTCGATCACGACTTTGTCGCCTTCCAAGGCGTTCTTGGCGCCGGGATCACCGACGGCAATCGGTTCGGCGAAGAGGGTGCCGTCGACCTGCACGAAGGCCTCGCCGCCGCGTTCCAGGTACACGCCCACGAATTGACTGGTTTCGCGTTCCAGGACTTCGACGATCACTCCGCTCAGTCGGTCGTCGCCCTGCCGCTGCGGCCGCAAACGCACTTTCACCACGTCGCCGGTTGCGGCGTCGCCCGTCTTGGACAGGGGGATAAAGATATCTTGGCCGCGGCCCTCGGTCCGGGCCGTGCCGTGCGGGCGGACGAAACCAAACCCTTTGGCCGTGCGCTGGAACTGGCCTGTGACGAACGACCTGTCGCCTTTCGGAGGCACCCAGTTGAGCGGTAGCACCAAGTGCTGGTCGCCGAAGGCCAGTTTACCTTTCTTGACCAGTTTCTTGATCGCTTTCCGGAGCTCCCGATGTTGCTCCTCGGGCAGATCAAGTTGCTTGGCGATGACCCGCGGTTTGACCGGCTGATAGTCCGGCGCAGTGACGTGACGAAGGACGCGTTCTTGGAGTTCTTTTTCTTGCATGCGTGTACTTTAGTCCCACCGCGTAGTCGCGTCTACGGGCGCCCGTAGACTGGCGCCCGTAGACTGGCCCGCGCAAAATTGTATCCCAGAGAGTTCTTGCAATGGTGAGATCTGGTCCGGCTTTTGTTCCAGTGTGGCATGTCGGGTCCCCATCCGGGCTTGCCCCGAATGGTACGAGGTTAAGCATAAGTCGTTGTCATTCCGCCACTTTCCCCACTGGGCTTGCCCCAGTGGAAAAAGGGTTTGGGCACTAACAGCGGCCCCCACCACCTCTATTCCCCTTCGCCGCATTCACCGCCGCCGCAGGCGGCGGTGAATGCGGCGAAGG
>JAPLNJ010000652.1 GCA_026692885.1 Planctomycetota bacterium
CGTAGATTGTTAGTCGTTTTGTGATACAGCTTTGCGGCTTGAGATAGGGAACCCAGAAGAGCTTGTTTGCTCGAACTCTTCGTCTACTCGGCGCGCCGATTGCAGTCCCTAGCCTTCATCATGAAGGGGGCTTCAAGATGATGACGTGGTTTCCGGAAGCCAGGCGTCAGTGCGTCGGCCACCAGCGGTTCGTAGGGCACCGTCCGGGCGCAACGACGGTCGAGCTCGCCTTGGTGCTGCCGCTTTTCTTGGTGCTGGTTTCGGGGATCATGGAGGTGGGCCGGTTCATGATGGTGAACCAGCTGGTCACGGAAGCCTCGCGGGCGGCCTGCCGTTTGGCCGTGTTGTGGCGCCCGACGCTGGACGAGGTCACCAACGAAGCCAAGCAGCTCCTAGCGTCCGGTGGTATTTCCGCCTCGGCTGTGACCGTCACGATCACCGGCCAGAAGACCGCAGGTGGGGCCTACGAACTGCTCGTGGATGCGAACGCTCTGGCGGGCATTCCGCAGGGCTGTTCCGTGAGCGTAAAGGTGGAGGCGACCAATGCGACGATCGCCTGGGTCATGCCGACCTTGCTCCGTGTTCCCAAGGTTTCCGTCGCGACGGTGATGCGCAAAGAGTAGCACTGACCGTGCGCGACTGATGGAGGTCGTCAGGCGAGCGGCAGGAAATAGCTTACCCAACTCAATGGTGGATGGTCTTCCCAGACCGTCCCGATTGAGCCTGGAAGGCTCTGGGAAAAGGTCCGCTGTGTGCGAAGGATGCTTCAAGATGAGAATATGGTTTTCGGAAGCCGAACGTCGGTGCGTCTGCCGCCAGCGGTTCGCAGGACACCGCCGGGGCGCAGTGATGCTCGAGTTCGCCTTCGTGCTGCCGCTGTTCTTGATGCTGGTTCTGGGGATCATCGAGGTGGGCCGGTTGCTGATGGTGACCCAGTTGGTCACGGAAGCCTCGCGGGCGGCCTGCCGTTTGGCCGTGTTGTCGGGCGCGACGGCGGCCGATGTTACCAACGAAGCCACGGAGTCGTTACAGGCCGGCGGGATTTCGTCCTCGGTAGTGGTAGGCGTCACGATCACCGGCCAGACGACAGTGGGTGGGCCCGTCGACCAGCCGATCAACCTGGCGACCATTCCGGAGGGCTACGCCGTGAGTGTGAAGGTGGATGTGCCCTTTGCGACAGTCGCTTGGATCACGCCGACCTTTTTCCGCGCTCCCAAGGTTTCCGTCGCGACGGTGATGCGCAAAGAGTCGCACTGACCGTGCGCGGCTGAGGAAGACTACAAGGAGATCGTAATGCTCATCAACATCAAGAAGACGGCAATGTTCCTGCGCACAGTCGGCCGACGTCATCGACGTTCGGGAGCTATCGCCGTGCTCACGGCCCTGTTGCTCATCAGCCTGCTAGGCTTTGCAGCCCTGGGGATCGACGTGGGGTACATGCTGGTGGCCAAGCGGCAACTGCAGCGTTCGGCGGACGCGGCAGCCCACGCCGCCGCCCTGAATATCTCCAACCCCACCGTGGCCCGCCCTGCCGCGCGCGACGCCATCGGGTTCAACCCCGTGCTCGGACAATCGCTGCAATTGCCGGATGCCGATATCATCTTCGGCACCCGCAACTGGAACACCAGTGGCTACTACTTCACCTGGGGCACATTGCCGTACAATGCCGTCAAGGTGACCGCCCGCAAGACGCAGGACAGCCCCAACGGGTCGTTACCGCTCATCCTCGCCCCGTTGCTCGGCAAATCGCGGGCGGACTTCTCCGCCTCGTCGATCGCCGTGGTCTATCCGCGCGACATCGTCTTCATCTTGGACGTGTCCGGCTCCATGCACCACGACGGCGAGATGTGGGCCATCCCCCTGCTCAACTGGCAGTCGCCCAACGTCCAGGACGGCAAGGGGGCCGGCACGCTCATTCAAGAAGCCGAATGGGCCGACTTCGGCTTGACTGCGGGCGGCGTGCCGTTGGATCTGGCGGACAATCCAACGGCCCAGAACACCTTCAACTTCCTGGATCACACGAAGAACCAGGAGATCGTGTTGCCTCTTCTGGTCAACCAGAGTCTGGCACAGTCCGTGAGCACTTACAATGGGGTGGATACCAACAAGACTGCCTACGTGACCAGCAACAACACGATCCAGGCCAAGCTGGACTACGCCGACATCCTGGCTTACTGCAACAGTACTACCCTCAAGAGCAGTACCGCCAATGGCAGATGGCCGAGCGATTTCCGGACCGCCTACTCGACAAGTTCGACCCACGCGGCGGAAGTGTGCGCCTACGATTTCATTGTGGACCAGTACTTGCCGAAAGTCATGCCGCTGGCCAAACCCTCCCTGACGGATGTCACCACCCGCAACACGTACCGCACCTACTGGCGCGGCTATACGGCCTACGTGACCGGCAACGCGGCGAGCAGCAATAGCGCCGACGACGGCATCGACGGCGGCAATAACCCTTCCTCCAGTTACTGGGGCGTAC
Organism: Planctomycetota bacterium; assembly: GCA_026692885.1. Next base: position 2,483 of record JAPLNJ010000652.1, read on the forward strand.
AGAAAGAAACCGAATACAAGGACCTGTACCGCCGGTCGGACGGCAGTCAGTATCCTTACTCGCTGCAGACGGAGATGGCCGAACTCAAGAACCACGCCAACTATGCAAGCTACATCCAGTTCATGATGGACCAAGCGAACGAGCGGCAGTCAGGCATCCAGAACAATGGCAACAGCGCCACGGGGTCCCAGTTGTACTACTCGCCTAAACAGATGAACAAATGGCTTTCCCAAGCGGGTTCGGCCGGTGATACCGCCAACGTTTACCGACTGCGGTCGGCAGACTACTCGACCGACCTGAACCCGGTCTACCTGCCGCCGCGCGAGTTCCCGGCCAGTGCGGTGCTCGATGCGGTGCTGGCGTGCTGCAAGAAGTTGAATCAGGACAGTCAAGGGGTCAACGCCGTGGTTCGCGACAATGTGGCGGTGGTAGCTTTCAGCGACACTTTCTACCAGATCTCCGGCACCTCGACCGACCCTTTCCTGGACGTGGTCGATGATTACTCGGCCCTGCTCGCCGCGGTAGTGGCGGGCGGACAATCGCGGGACAACGGCACCAACACCATGAGCGCACTCCGTGTGGCTGAGGATTGGTTTGGCAATCATGGACGCGCGAGTGCCAGCCGCGTGGTCATCCTCTTCACGGATGGTGAGGCCAACCAGAGCACCAGTCCGAAGTCCCTCGCCACCCCAACTCCCCCCTTAATCGACCTAAATAGCGAGGGCATCAAGAACGACCCGTTCTATCTCAGCGGCAATGCACTGTACACCGCTGAGAAGAACGCCGCCCTGCGTGAGGTTTTGGACCTGTTTGCCTTGAACGTCACCGTGAACGCCATCACCGCCGGCGCCGGCAACGATGACTTTGTACAGCGGATGTCGCTGCTCACCAACGGTATCTTTCAGGACAGCGGGGCTGCCTACGACCAGTATGCGAGCAATCTGACTCGCGACTTCGAGCGGCTGGCCAAGGTGCGGGCGATTAGCTTCGCCATAGAACACTAGTGCGTCACCCGACCTGATTTGACAGTTGCTAGCCCGGTAGCTGAAGTCGCCAGACTTCAGGCGGTGGCAGCAGGCGGCCCGAATTCTGGCGAATTCGGCTACTTGTCATTTCAGGTCGGTCCGGGCACTAGTGCGCTGCGGCTTACGAGGGATTGCCGCGGGGGACCGACTACGCAGATATCCCAATGTTTCGAATTCCTATTGGATCAAGTTAGGGGATTGGCCATGCTGTTTCGCACACCAACGCGGAAGGAAGGGATAATCGCGGTGCTGGTCGGCCTCTGTCTCGTTACGATTGTGGGGGTCGCAGCCATCGCCATTGACGGCGGGTTACTATTGGACCAGCGCAGGCGGGTCCAGGCAGCGGCGGACGCCGCCGCGCTCGCTGCGGCAGCCGACCTGTATGGCCGGTATCCGTATAACGGCGGTTTCGACTACGACAACAAAGCCCAAGCCTGCGCCCTATCGATCGCCACCGCCAATGGCTACAGCAACGATGGCACGACGAACGTGGTTACCGTGAGTGTTCCACCGCTGACCGGCGACCATGTCGGACAAGCTGGGTATGCAGAAGTCACGGTCCAGTTCAACCAACCTCGGGGATTCTCCGGGATCTTTGGGCAGGGCGATATCCCGGTCAAGGCCCGTGCCGTCGCCGAGGGGAAGTGGACCTACTTTCAAAACGGGATTCTCCTGCTGGACCCTACAGGCGAAGGATCTTTTCACGCCAACGGCAACGGCTTCGCAATCGTCACTGGGGCGGGGATCGTCATTAACTCGAGCGACGACCAGGCCGCCCAAGCCGTCGGCGGTGGCGCGGGTGCGTCCGCCCCGGCGTTCGACATCACAGGCATTCCCGGCACAAATACGGCGTCGAAGTTCGTAGGCGGAGCAATTACATCGGGTGTGCCGCCCACGCCTGATCCGCTGAGCTACCTTCCGGCAGTTGACCCTTCCTCGCTAGTGATCCAGGCGACCGACACGGTCTCTGTCAAAGGGTCCATGACGCTTAGCTCCGGTTGGTACAAAGGCGGGATCTCAGGTACGGGTGGCAAGTGGGGGGATTTGCTCACCTTACTGCCGGGCGTGTACTACTTGGGCGGCGTCGGCTGGACGGACAACAGCAAGGTCAACGTCGTCGGCAATGGCGTGATGCTGTATATCGCACTCGGCGCCCAGCTTGACCTTGGCGGCAACGGAAACCTAACACTCTCTCCGCCGACCAGCGGTATCTACCGCGGTCTCACCGTGTTCCAGGACCGCAGTTCCACGGCAGAAGTCAAGTTGCATGGCAACGGCACCCAGCAGATCAGCGGCACGCTGTACGCTGCCCACGCCCGGTTCAACATGGTCGGCAATGGTGCGACGAGCCAATTGGGCTCCCAATTGATCTGCTGGAATTTGAATCTCTCCGGCAACGGTAACATCAATGTCAATTGGTTCGCCCAGGACACGGCCCGGATCCGTATCATCCGACTGGTGGAGTAGCCGCAGCATTCTTGATCGATTTGATCGGTTCGGCCGAGCCGGCCGTGTTCCTGGTGGGCCGCGGTCGCTGTGCCAAACGGCGTTATGTCGTCGAACTGTGAAGCACGGCAGGGACGGCCTGCGAAGGTCCGACAAGATGTTGCGGTTCTTTGGCGGCAGCGTCGAACGTGAAGCTCCCCCGGGCAAGCCCTCGTTGCTATACCGCACGCGGTTGAGGATGGCACATCCTCGTTTAACCCGGAGCCAACGGCGACGGCGTGTTTCACCGGGCGCCGTCGCCGTCGGCTCCGGGTTAAACGAGCCAATGCCAACCGCATGCGGTATATACA